>JAFAHH010001043.1 GCA_019237355.1 Acetobacteraceae bacterium
CCGCACCACCAACGATCCGATGGAGGCCCACTACATCGGCTTCAATATGTGGGTGAATGCGGTCGAGAAGGCGGGCGGCACCGACCATGACGCCGTGATCGACGCAATGGTAGGCGTGTCAGCCCCGAATCTGTCCGGCGGCGTCGCGACCATGATGCCGAATCACCACATCACCAAGCCGGTACTGATCGGCGAAATCCAGGCCAACGGGCAGTTCAATATCGTCTACCAAACGCCCGGGACCATTGTGGCCCAGGAATGGTCGCCCTATCTGCCAGGGTCACGCGATCTCATCGCCGATTGGCGCAAGCCGCTCGCTTGCGGAAATTTCAACGTCAAAACCGGCAGGTGCGGCGGCAGCAACACCAAGACATAAGGCGGGCCTTGCTCGGCCTCCGGCCAAGGCGATGAAAGCGTCTATCCGGGCAATTCTCCTCATCGCCTTGGTACTGGCATCGCCGCTCGCGCATGCTCAAAGCCATAGCGATGCCCGCGAAAGCCATAGCGATGCCCGCGCACTCCTCGCCTCGCAGCGCTACGACGACGTGCGCGAAGGTGTCCACACGCTTGCTGCCTCCGGTAATCCCAACGCCGCCGCCCTACTCACGGCCTTGCGCGACGGTCGTTTGTTCTTCGCATCTGATAAGGCCCTCTACATCCGCGGCCAGGATGGCCGCCTCACGACCGAATCCGGCCATCCAGCCCCGGACATCGCCGCAAGCGCCCTCCACCCGGTGCGCGTAAACAATGCGGTGCGTCGCGCGGCAGATGCTGCCTTGGGCGCCCTGAACCTATTCGCCCCCAGCGCTACCGACCGTGAGACGGCAGCTGCGGCGGTGTTTCAAACCCGCGACCCCGCCCTACTCCCAGCTCTGGACCGCGCCCTTGCCCAGGAAAAAGACCCAAGCGTCCATCGCGCGATGGAGCAAGCCTGGGCCGCCGTGCTCCTCTCCTCCGGCTCGGGCTCCGCGGCTGAGCGGCTGGCCGCCGTTGCTGCCTTACGCGCCCGCGGCGACCTAGAGTCGCGGGCGATCCTCGCCTCTTTATCGGGCCAGCCACCAGAGCTGGTGGAGGCCTCCGGCCAAGCCGTCCGTGCAATCGATCGCGACCTCCAACTTTGGAACCTAGCGCAGAACGTCTTCTACGGGATCAGCCTCGGGTCGGTGCTGCTGCTCGCCGCTTCAGGCCTGGCCATCACCTTCGGCGTCATGGGCGTCATCAACATGGCCCACGGCGAGATGGTCATGCTGGGCGCCTACACGACGTTTGTGGTTCAACAGGCCATGCAGGCCTATTCGCCGGGCCTGCTCAATCTAAGCCTCCCCGCCTCCGTTCCCCTCGCCTTCCTGATCGCGGGCGGCGCCGGTGTGCTGATCGAACGGGGGCTGATCCGCTTCCTCTACGGCCGGCCGCTGGAAACATTGCTCGCCACTTTCGGTCTATCGCTTATCCTCCAGCAGGCCGTTCGAATACTGTTCGGACCCACGAACCGCCAGGTAGCGGCGCCGCCTTGGATGAGTGGGGCAACGCGGCTCGGCGGGCTGACCCTAACCTGGAACCGGCTCTGGATCATCGCTTTCGCCGCGCTTGTCTTCGCTGGGCTGATGGCCCTGCTGCGCTACTCATCCTTAGGCCTACGCATGCGCGCGGTGACCCAGAACCGCACAATGGCCGCGGCGATGGGTATCCGCACCCCGTGGATCGACGCGCTCACCTTCGGCCTGGGCTCGGGTGTGGCGGGCATGGCCGGCGTGGCGCTGAGCCAGATCGACAATGTCAGCCCCAACCTCGGCCAAGCCTACATCGTCGATAGTTTCATGGTGGTGGTATTTGGCGGTGCTGGCAATCTATGGGGCACCGCCGTAGGCGCCCTCACCCTTGGTGTGGTCAATAAGTTTCTGGAACCGGTCGCCGGAGCGGTACTCGGCAAGATCCTGGTCCTCATCGCCTTGATCTTATTCATTCAGCGCAAACCCCGGGGCTTATTCCCATTGCGCGGCCGGGCGGCCGAGGCATGAGAAGCCGCTCTTCCCTGCTCACGTTTACCCTCATCCTGGGTGCGGCGCTCCTGATCGGCGCGCTCAACCTCGCTGTTCCACCCGGCGCCGCCATGCATGCGCCGGATTACATCGTATCGCTCGCTGGCAAATATACTTGCTACGCCATCCTGGCTTTGGCTCTCGACCTCGTCTGGGGATTCGCTGGAATCCTCAGCCTGGGACATGCGGCTTTTTTTGCTCTGGGCGGCTACGCCATCGGGATGTACCTCATGCGTCAAATCGGTGCGCGAGGGGTGTACGGCAGTGCGGTGCTGCCCGACTTCATGGTGTTTCTAAACTGGAAGGAGCTTCCCTGGTACTGGCACGGCTTCGACATGTTCTGGTTCGCCGCCCTTATGGCCTTGGCCGTGCCGGCGCTGCTCGCGTCTCTTTTCGGATACTTCGCATTCCGAAGCCGCGTGACCGGCGTCTATCTCTCGATCATGACGCAGGCGCTTACCTACGCCCTCATGCTGGCAATGTTTCGCAATGATATGGGCTTTGGCGGCAACAATGGCCTGACCGACTTCAAGGACATTCTGGGTTTCCCGCTCGCCGCGGCGTCGACCCGCGTGGCGCTGTTGCTCGCAAGCGCGCTGGCCCTCGGCCTCTGCGTCCTCCTTGCGCGATTCGTCGTGGCATCCCGCTTCGGCAAGGTTTTGGTAGCCGTCCGCGACGCCGAGAGCCGAACGCGCTTTCTTGGTTATCGGCCGGAAAGCTACAAACTAACGGTGTTTGTCCTTTCGGCGGCCATGGCCGGGTTGGGCGGCGCACTTTACGTGCCTCAGGTGGGCATCATCAATCCAAGTGAATTCAGCCCGGCCAATTCCATCGAAGCGGCCATTTGGGTTGCCGTAGGCGGACGTGGGACGCTTTCGGGGGCAATCCTCGGGGCAGTCCTGGTCAATCTCGGCAAGACCGTCCTAACCGGCGCCCTGCCGGACGCATGGCTGTTTGTGCTTGGCGGACTGTTCATCGCGGTCACGCTATTCCTGCCCGGCGGCATCGCCGGCACCTGGTTCATTCGGAAGCCGCGCGGCGCGCGGGCGCCGGCCGCCGGGGTAAGAGAAGCGGCGCCATGAATTCACTCCTCTACATCGATGGCGTTACGGTCAGCTTCGATGGCTTCCGCGCGCTCGACGGCCTTTCGCTCGTACTCGCGCCCGGCGAGATGCGCGCGGTCATCGGCCCCAACGGGGCGGGCAAGACGACGATGATGGATGTGATTACCGGCAAAACCCGGCCCGATGCCGGCCGGGTCGTGTTCGGCGCGGATACGGACCTCACCGCCTTGGATGAACCCGCGATTGCCTCGCTCGGTATCGGGCGCAAGTTCCAAAAACCTTCGGTTTTCGAGCACCACACGGTTGCGGATAATCTGCTTCTCTCCCTCGCCGGGCAGCGCGCGCCGCGCCGCACTTTGTTCGCCCGCGAAAGCGCGGCCGAGCGGCTTCGAATCGAAGCCATCTTGGGAACCATCCGCCTCACCCCATACCGCGACTTGCTGGCCGGGTCACTGAGCCATGGGCAGAAGCAATGGCTCGAGATCGGCATGCTGCTCGCGCAAGATCCAGAATTGCTTTTGCTGGATGAACCCGTCGCCGGCATGACCGATGCCGAGACGGCGCAGACGGCCGAGCTCCTTCGCGAGATCCGCGGCACGCGCAGCGTCGTTGTGGTCGAGCACGATATGGCCTTCGTGCGTGCCCTGGATGTGAAAATTACGGTCCTGCACGAAGGCTCGGTACTTGCGGAGGGCAGCATCGATCATGTCAGCGCCGATCCTCGCGTGATCGAAGTCTATTTAGGGCGCTGAGAAATGCTCAGCGTCGACCGGGTTTCCCTCTACTACGGCGCGGCACTGACATTGCGGCAGGTGTCGCTCGAGGCACGCCTTGGCGAAGTGACATGCTTGCTCGGCCGCAATGGGGTGGGCAAGACCAGCCTGCTGCGCGCGATCATGGGCGCACATCCGGTTCGTTCCGGTACAGTCCGTTGGGAGGACGCCGAAATCACGCGCCTCGCTCCTTATCAACGCGCGCGGAGACGCATTGCCTGGGTTCCGCAGGGCCGGGATATCTTTCCGTTTCTAACGGTTCGAGAGAATCTGGAAACCGGCTTTGCGGTCCTACCCCGAAGCGAGCGGCGGGTGCCGGATGACGTGTTCGATCTTTTCCCGGCCCTACGAACCATGTTGCGCCGGCGCGGCGGTGATCTCTCCGGCGGCCAACAGCAGCAGCTGGCGATCGCCCGGGCGCTGGTGATGCGCCCTCGCTTGCTGCTCCTGGACGAGCCGACCGAGGGTATCCAGCCGAGCATCATCAAAGATATCGGCCGCGTCATCGAGCTGTTGCGAGCGCGCGGGGACATCGCGATCCTGCTGGTCGAACAGTACTTCGATTTCGCCCGAGACCTGGCGCAACACATCGCGGTCATGGAGCGCGGCGACATTGTTCTGGGTGGGGCCCGCAGCGGGCTTGA
>JAFAHH010001064.1 GCA_019237355.1 Acetobacteraceae bacterium
TGCTTGGCTGGTTGCGTACCCACGTGCATGGGTGCGGAAGCTTATTGGGGTTCAACGAGTTGCTCCGTGCAGCAACCGGCAAACCGCTTGATCCGAAGGATTTCGAGGCGCATTTGGTGGCGCGATATCTATAAAGATCGGACGGGACGATCCAGACTAGCCGGACATTCGCGGCTGGGCCGCTTACACCGGCAGCCTGATCCGGGCTCGCAACCCACCCATTGGGCTTTGTTCCAGAACGATCTCGCCCCCATGGGCCCGCACAATATCGCGGGCAATGGTCAAGCCCAATCCAGTACCTCCTGCGGCGCCGCTTTCAAACGGGCGAAAAACACTCTCCCGGCGCTCAGGTGGGATGCCGGGCCCATCATCGTCCACGATGACCTGAACGTGCCGCGCTCCCTGCCTGATTGCCGCAAGCGCAATATGGCGCGCGTGCCTCCTCGCATTATCGACCAGATTGGTGATGGCGCGCTTCACCGCATCCGCCCGCAAGGTAAGGTTGAGGGAATCCGGCGCTTCAAGCATGATTTCTGCTCCAGCCCGCCGGGCGCCGCTGGCAATTTCTTCGAGAACCGAAGACAAATTGGTGAGCTGGGGTTGTTCCGCGCCCTCCCCGCGGGCAAAGGCCAGATAGCCCCCGATCATGCGCTCCATCTCCGCCATATCTGCGTTGATCTCGGCCAACTCGTGCTTCCCCGACTCGTGCACCGGAAGCATGGCGAGCGCCAGCCGAAGCCGCGTCAGCGGAGTCCGAAGGTCGTGCGACACCCCGGCCAGCATCTCCGTGCGCTGAACCAGAAATCGCCTAATCCGCTCCTGCATGCGGTTGAAGGCGTTCGCAGCTTTCCGAACCTCGCTCGCCCCCTCCGGCCGGATAGGCCCGGCGTCACGGCCCATCCCGAACGCCTCTGCCGCTGCTGCAAGCCGGCGGATCGCACGCACCTGATTGCGCATGAAGAGGGCAGCGACGGCAAAAGAGAACAGCCCCGAGCCAATCAACCAAAGCATGAATAGATAGAACGTTGCCGGGTACAGCCGTTTGCGGGGCGCCTGCACTTCCAGCACACCATCCGGTATTTGCACCTGAATCAAAACATAGCGCGGGTCAAACGCCCAATCCCAATCCATCGTGAACGGAAGGTGCAGCTTCTCCTTCAGAGCCGCTGCAAGATCATCGTCCATTGGGCCAAAAACATTCTCGCTTTTATGGAGCGGGAGCACCGCACCCGGCAGCACCCGCATGTCCATCTCGTATTGCTGGCGAGCGGTGTGCAAAATCCACTCGCGATCCTGCGAGTCTGGCATGCGCCGAAGCAATTCGAGGGTCGAGGCAATCTCGCCTGCGACGGCGGCCGATAGTCGCCGCGACACCACATTGATATGGGTGCCGTAAAAGATTTGCAGCGCGACCCCCTGAAGCAGTAACAGGGGCAACGAAATAATCAGCAGGCTGCGCCCGAGCAGAGATCGGGGCAGGAAGCGTTTGATCAGCCGGCCGGTGTTGAAATCCGGAAGACGCAAAATCAGACCCCGGGCTTCAGCACGTAACCGCGGCCTCGGACGGTATGAAGAAAGCGCGGCTCCCGCGGGTCCGCTTCGATTTTGCGCCGCAGCCGGGTCACCTGAACATCGATCGCCCGCTCGCCGGCCTCGTCCATACCGAGCACCGCGGCAATGTCCTCGCGCGAAAGCACCTCGTTCGGCTTGCTGGCCAGCGCCGAGAGCAGGGCGGCTTCGCCGCCCGTGAGGTGGACCACACCGGCCGCACCGCGCAGCTCCCCTCGCTCCCGATCGAACTCGAGCGGGCCGAGCTGAATTGGCCCTCCAGGTCCGGCTGCCAAAGGGGTGGCCGTGCGACGCAGCATTGCGCGGATCCGCAGCACGAGCTCCAGGGGCTCGAACGGCTTTCCGAGATAATCATCCGCACCCGCTTCGAACCCGGCGATCCGGTCTTCAGGTGCGCCGCGAGCGGTCAACAGTAGTACCGGCACGTTGTTGTTCAGCTCGCGCCGTAAGCTCTCGACCAAATCGAGCCCACTTTCGCCGGGCATCATCACATCAAGCACCATCAGATCGGGGTGCACAAACCGCAGCTGATCGCGGGCTTCGGCCGAATCTTTCGCTGTGGTGACCCGAAAGCCGCGCTCAGCCAGGAAGCGCGAGAGCAGGTTACGCAGCCGCGCATCATCATCCACAACCAGAATATGCGCCTCATCCATGATGGTCACGCCCGCTGAGTGCGGCGCTCCCCGGCGCTGGACTCCGATCGATCAATATAGAGCCGGGCCGACTCGTCCATGATGCCGCGCATGACCCGGCGGAAGCCCTCCACCGCTCCGCTGCCGGCCTCCCGGTAGGCGGCTGCCAGTCGCTCCCTCTGCCGGTCAAACAGCCGCCGCTCCAAACCCTGGCCCTCTGGCGTCAGATTAAGCAGCCTCTGGCGCCGGTCCGCCCGGCCAGGCGCCTGCGTGACGTACTCGCGGGCTATCAGCACGTTCAGGACCCGCGCCAGGCTCTGCTTCGTTATGCGTAATAGACCCAACAGATCGCTCACCGTAATTCCCGGATTGCGGCCGATGAAATGCAAAGCGCGATGGTGTGCCCGTCCGAGGCCCAGCTCATGAAGAACCTCATCCGCAGCGTTGGTGAAGTCGCGATACGCAAAAAACAGAAGGTCTTGTGCCCGCCGCATCTCTTCCTCGCGAAGGAATAGCAGGTTCGCCCCGGCTTTCGCGTCCATGGCCGAAGTGCTGCGGCCCCCCGGGCCCGGCGGGGTGGCCGTGATAAGGGCCTCGCCTTTCGCACCGGGCATGGATGGGTGTCCTCGCAGTTACGGCAGCTACATTGACGTATCTTCGATCCCTATTATAGGCTTTGGGCTTAATCGCAACAACTCTACAGGACAATTTCCATGGCGCTGGTGCCTTTTGACGACCGCGACGGCCATATTTGGTGGGACGGCGCCCTAATACCTTGGCGCGAAGCCCAGCTGCATGTTCTCTCGCACGGATTGCACTACGCCAGCGCCGTTTTTGAGGGTGAGCGATCCTACAACGGCAATATCTTCCGGCTACGGGATCATACGGATCGTCTGATCAATTCCGCCCGGCTGCTCGGATTCGAAATTCCTTACACCGCCGATCAGGTCGATGCGGCTTGTAAAGATGTGTTAGCGGCGAACGGACTTACCGACGCCTATGTACGCCCAATCGCCTGGCGCGGCTCCGAACAGCTAGCGGTGTCGGCCCAGCTCACGAAAATTCATCTGGCAATCGCGACCTGGGCTTGGCCAAAATATTTCGCGGCGAGCGAAGGCGTGCGGCTCACGATGGCGACCTGGAAGCGGCCCTCTCCGGAAACCGCGCCCACAGCCGCCAAGGCGGCCGGGCTCTACATGATCGGCACGCTGTCGAAACACGAGGCCGAAGCCTGCGGTTACGAGGACGCACTGATGCTGGATTGGCGTGGGCAAGTTGCGGAGACGACCGGCGCCAATATTTTCTTCGTCATCAATGGCGAGTTGCACACCCCAACGCCGGATTGCTTCCTGGACGGCATTACGCGCCGTTCCGTAATGGCCCTGGCCCGGCGGCGCCAGATGATCGTGATCGAGCGCCCCATCATGCCGGAGGAAATCGGCCAAGCAACGGAGGCTTTCCTCGCAGGCACGGCGGCTGAGGTGACTCCGATCCGGGAAATCGATGAGCTATCCTTCACACCCGGCCAGATCACTCAGGCGCTGCAGAAAGATTACGACGCGCTGGTTCGCATGACGCCCGACGAGGTCGCGAAGATCGCGGCGTGATGCCGCATGCCCGGCCCCTGCTGGTCATTGATGGCGATTCCTTTGCCCACCGCGCTTACCATGGCTTGCCGAAGTCGATCAGACGCCGGGGCGATCGCGGGGCCGGCGCAATCGTCGGCTTCGCCAATTTCCTGCTTCGGCTGTACGAGGGGGAGCGGCCCAGGGCCGTGCTGGTCGGCTGGGACACGCTAGGCGCGCCGACATACCGCCAGGAGTTGTTCCCCGCGTATCAGAGCGGTCGGCAATTCGATGCCGAGCTGATCGAGCAGCTCGAAATCCTGCCGGTCTTCGTTGCGGCGTGTGGCTTCGCGAACGCCAAAGCCCCGGGATACGAGGCGGACGATTTCCTGGCCGCCGCCGTTGCCGAGGAAGAGCGCCGAGGCGGATCGGCACTCGTGGCCAGCGGGGACCGCGATGCGTTCCAGCTCGCCTCTCCCCGCACCACGATACTTCACCCGGTCCGGGCCGGCGAGAGGGCGCGTATCGGGCCCGCCGAGGTCCAGCAGCGTTACGGCGTCGAGCCGAAGCAGGTTCCAG
>JAFAHH010001087.1 GCA_019237355.1 Acetobacteraceae bacterium
CTGCTTGCCCCGGTTCAGCCAGACGAAGTAGCTCGAATACCCGGCCGCCGCATGGTCGTAATTCCGCGCGAAATCACCCTCAGGCCGCTCCACCTTGATTACGCGAGCCCCCGCATCAGCAAGGCGAGAACTGCAATAGGGCGCGGCGACGGCCTGCTCGACGGCCAAAACCAGCAGCCCTTCCAACGGTCGGCCCATTAGTAAGACCTCGGCAGGCCGAGCACGTGCTCGCTGATATAGGCGAGAATCAGATTGGTGCTGATCGGGGCGACCTGGTATAGCCTGGCTTCACGGTATTTTCGCTCCACATCATATTCCTCGGCGAAGGCAAAGCCGCCATGGGTCTGGA
This sequence comes from Acetobacteraceae bacterium, assembly GCA_019237355.1. Lineage (GTDB taxonomy): Bacteria > Pseudomonadota > Alphaproteobacteria > Acetobacterales > Acetobacteraceae > JAFAHH01. The sequence goes on from JAFAHH010001087.1 coordinate 350, forward strand.
TGCACGTCTCCGCGGCGGCCCAGGCCGCATCGGCGGCCTGCATCTTCGCCATATTGGCCTCCTCCCCGCAGGGCAGGCGGGCCTCGAACTTCGCCAGCCCTTCATGCACCAGTAGCTCAGCCGCCCGCATCTGCGCATAGGCGCGGGCAATCGGGAACTGAATGCCCTGGTTCTGGCCTATTGGGCGGCCAAACACATGGCGATCTTTCGCGTAGGAAACCGATTTCGCAATAAACCACTTCGCATCCCCAATGCTTTCAGACGCTATTAAAAGCCGCTCGGCATTCATTCCGTCCAGGATGTAACGGAATCCCCTACCCTCTTCGCCGACCAGATTTTCTGCTGGCACCGTCATATTATCGAAGAATATCTCGCATGTATTATGATTCATCATGGTGCGAATGGGCCGGATCGTGAGGCCATGGCCGAGTGCGGCGCGCATGTCCACAATGAACGTAGAAAGCCCCTCGGTCTTCTTGCGCACCTGATCCTTGGGCGTGGTGCGCGCAAGCAGCAGCATGAGATCGGAATGCTCGGCCCGGCTGGTCCAGATCTTCTGGCCATTGACGACGTAATGATCGCCTTCCCGACGGGCGAAGGTGCGAAGGCTGGTCGTATCGGTGCCGCTGGTCGGCTCGGTTACGCCGAACGCTTGCAGCCGCAGCTCGCCTGTGGCGATTTTCGGCAGGTATTTGCGCTTTTGCTCGGGCGAGCCATGGCGCAAAATCGTTCCCATGATGTACATCTGCGCATGACAAGCGGCGCCGTTGCAGCCCTGCTCGTGGATTGTCTCCAGAATGGCGGAGGCGGCGGAGATGGGCAGGCCCGGGCCGCCGTACTCTTCCGGGATCAGTGCCGCAAGATACCCCGCCTCAGTCAGCGCTTGAACGAATTCGGTCGGGTAGCCGCGCGCCTCATCGAGCTTGCGCCAATACTCGCCGGGGAAGCGTGCGCAGAGCTTTCGCACTTCTTCCCGGATCTCGGCGTGCGGATCGGTGCGCAGCCTCTCGTCCATGGCGTTCCCCCCGCGTTATTTAGCCTTAAGAGCACCGGGGCAGCATAGGCCCAAGCCGGCGCTGGGCAATGCCCCGCGGAGGAATGCGAACGGCAGAACCGGGCTGGCAGGATGGGTTACGTTCACCTCTGAATGACCAAGCAAGAAGCCCTTTCCAGCGCTGCGCAGGTATTCGAATCGGCTCCTTACGCCAGTCTCGAGGCAATCACGCAGGGCGGGCCTCTGCTGGTTCTCGCGCCCCATCCGGATGACGAAAGCCTAGGCTGCGGCGGCTTGATTGCCGAAGCCTGTGCCCGCGGACAACATGTGCGCGTGGTGATCCTGACCGATGGGACCGGCTCACACCCCAATTCGCGTGCCTGGCCGCCGGACCGGCTGAAAGCATTGCGTGAAGCCGAGGCGCAAGAAGCCGTCGCCGCGCTCGGGCTTGCGCCGGAATGGCTTACCTTCTTGGGCCTGCGCGACCGGGCCGCGCCACATGAGGGCCCTGAATTCGAGACCGTGGCCGGGGAGATTGCGGCAGTGATTCGCCAAGCCCGGATCCGCACCGTCTGCACCACATGGCTCCATGATCCGCACCCCGACCATGTTGCCGCCCATCGGCTGGGAGCCGCGGCCACGAAGGCCACGGGCGCCCGCCTCCTCTCTTATCCTATTTGGGGCTGGATGCTCCCCGCCGATCCCTCTATGGCCCCGAACGGCGCCGGCGTTTTCAGGCTCGACATCAAGGACCGGCTTCCGCAAAAGCGGCGGGCCCTCGCGGCGCATCGGTCGCAAACCTCGAATCTGATCACCGATGACCCTTACGGCTCACGGTTGCCTGATGAGCTCCTTGCTTATTTCGCCCAGCCATACGAGGTGTTCCTCGAGAGCTAAAGCGCGATGGCTAGAGGCGTCTAAGCGAGCAGCGAACCGGGGCTGGTTTTAGGAGGACCGGATGAAAATAGTGCCCGTAGCCACTTTCGACTGCGTGGTTTTCGGAGCAACGGGCGACCTTACGCTTCGAAAGCTGCTGCCCGCGCTCTATTACCGGTTCCGGGATGGGCAAATTCCGCCCGACAGCCGGATTCTGGCGGCAGCACGCTCTAACCTGGATGATGCCGAGTACCGCCACCGGGCGATCGACGCCCTCCACAAGCATATAGCCCGCACCGATTGGGACGAGCCGGTGGCCCGGCGCTTTCTTTCCCGTGTCTTTTATGTCCGCGTTGACGGCGCCTCAATTGAGGGGTGGGAGAAGCTTGAGCAGTTACTCGCCGAACACTCAGACAGGGTGCGGGTGTTCTATATGGCAACTTCGCCCGATCTCTATGGCCCGATCAGCCGCAATATCGGCGCGCATGGGGTGGCCACTAAGAACTCCCGCGTGGTGCTGGAAAAGCCGATCGGGCACGACCTCAAGTCGGCCCGCGAGATCAATGACCAGGTGGCGGAGGTCTTTTCCGAGGCGCAGACGTTCCGCATTGATCACTACCTCGGCAAGGAAACAGTTCAAAACTTGCTCGCCCTGCGCTTTGCCAATTCGATTTTCGAACGGCTCTGGAACACTGACGTCATTGATCATGTGCAGATCACGGTGGCCGAAACCGTTGGGGTCGAAGGCCGGGGCGGGTACTACGACCGTTCCGGCGCCTTGCGCGACATGGTCCAGAACCATCTCCTGCAGCTCTTATGCCTGCTTGCACTCGATAGTCCGATCTCGATGGATGCAAATTCGGTTCGTGATGAAAAGCTGAAAGTCCTGCGTGCCCTGCGGCCCATCCGGCCGCATGAAGTCGCCACCCTGACGGTTCGGGGCCAGTATGGACCGGGTGCCGTCGAGGGTAAACCGGTGCCGGGCTACCTGGAGGATCTCGGGGCCAATTACCCCAGCCGCACCGAGACCTTCGTCGCGCTCAAGGCGGAGATTCACACCTGGCGATGGGCCAATGTTCCCTTCTACGTAAGAACGGGAAAGCGCCTGCCACAAAAAGTTTCCGAAATCGTCATCCAATTCCGGGCCGTGCCCTTCTCGATCTTCCCAATCGAGGCAGCGGACTTGCAGCCGAACCGGCTGATTATCCGCCTTCAGCCGGAAGAAGGGATGCGGCTTGAGATGATGACCAAAGAGCCGGGACCTGGCGGCTTGCGGCTACGCCCAACGGCGCTCGACATCAGCTTCGAAAAGGCCTTCGCGACCCGTTACCCAGATTCCTATGAGCGGCTCCTTATGGACACCGTCCGCGGGAATGCGACGTTGTTCATGCGTCGTGACGAGGTTGAAGCGGCGTGGGCCTGGGTCGAACCGATCATCGAGGCATGGGAGAGCCGGGCTGAAAGTCCGCGCCTCTACCCGGCCGGAAGCTGGGGACCCACCTCGGCGATTGCCCTGATCGAGCGCGACCGGCGGACTTGGCACGAAGAAGTCGCCTGAGGGAAAAAGAGGCCCGGCCATCAGCTGGCCGGGCCTAAGGAGGGTCCGGGTTGGAGGGCCGGGGAAGGGCCCCGCCGGGCGGCAGAGGTACTGACCACCCGGCGCCCCCTTGATGCCACGCCCGCATCGCCCGCGCTGTGACCGACAGCACATTTCGATATAGCG
>JAFAHH010001092.1 GCA_019237355.1 Acetobacteraceae bacterium
CCGGTGAGATCGGCGGACCTGATAGCGGGTGTTGGCGCTCAGCGTATCCAGGAACCCAACACAGCGAGCTCTTAGCTCAGCCAGGTCGAGCCACGGAGCGGGACTGACCTGGCGAACCACCACGACCCCCCCAGCCTTCCGCGCTAAGTCGAGATGGGTTTGGTCCACTCCGCTCATCACCAAGCGCCTGGCGGCCCGCCGGCTATGGTGCAAGCATTCCAGCAGCAGCCCGGGATCATGGGAAAAATCACCAAGCATACCGTTATGCTCGATATAGGGTGAATCAAGCTTTGGGCTGCCACTTTCACCCAGAACTAGACCGCGGCCCTTATTGAACAATGCAAGAGCCGTGATCCGATCGCCTTGCCTTGCCTGTAGGAGGACGGGAGAGCGGAACCGCTCCTTCGCTAGGCACCCAGTCCAAATCCAGCTTTGGAAGAACGAGCAAGACACTTGCTGTTCGAGCGCTCGCCAGGCCGGTCCAATCGTCTCCGGATCGGCGATCTCGGTCAACGTAATCACAGGACCGGCTTGTCCTGATCTGGACTGCGAGGCGGTGTATGTTGGTATCGATCGGGTCACGGCGGTCGGTTCGCGCCCTTGGATGGGAGCGGAAAGCGCCTTTCTGCGCCATTGAGCGGCTGGACTGGTCAAGCGGCCTTCGATTCTCGTGGTGTTCCGCTGAATAGCGCCGCATAAGCCTGGAACATCGCTTCCTGGCTGTACTCACGCTCCACCTTGCGACGATTCGCGGTACCGAGGTGCTGGCGTGCGGTCGGCTCCCGGAGCAATTGAAGCATGCTGCCCGCCAAAGCCGCGGGCTCGCGCGGCCGGATGTGAAGCCGGTTCTCTGGCGCAACCATCTCTGCCACATCGCCCACGTCGGTGCTTACAATCGGCAGGCCAGCAGCCATCGCTTCGAGAATGCAAAGCGGCATCTGCTCGGTATCCGAGGAGAGGGCGAATATATCAAAACCCGCGTAGAGATGCTGCGGCTGCTTGACGTGTCCGAGGAAGCACACCTTGTCAGCCACTCCGAGCTGGGCAGCTATGCGTTCCAATTCCGCCCGCTCTGGGCCGTCGCCTGCAATCACCAGCTTTGCCGGGTGTTCGGCCGCCACGAGAGCGAAAGCCTGCACGAGCCGGGCGACGTTCTTTTCGGCGCGGAGCCCAGCGACTGTGCCAATGACGGTCTGGCGGGCCGGGATAGCAGATGGATCCTGCTTAACCGTGAATGCGCGCAAGGCGACCCCATTCGGGATGTAATGGACCCGACGCCGGGGTAGGCGCCAAACATCCGTGGCAATCCGGTGCAGACAACGGGACGGCAAAACAACGGTACTCTGGCGTAGAAAAATGCGTCGTGTGAGCACGCGCCGGGTTATCTGGCAGTCCTGCTCCTCACGACCGAAGCCGTCTTCGATATGGATGTGCCGAACGATGGGAACGGCATTCGCCATCGCCCATTCTATCGATCCCCAATTATGGGTAACGAGCACATCCGGGGCCAGCGCTCTCAAAACGCGGCGGAAATGACGGACATTGGCGATGGTTTCCCCTTTCCGGCCGCTTATGGCCGGGTAAGTCACCTCCAGGTCTGGCGGGAGCAGGCCATTCGCTTGCTGGTCCCCGCTCATCGAAACCACCGCATGGCGGTAATTTCTGCCGAAATGAGTGGCTAGCGTGACAAACCGCATCTGCGCTCCGCCAATGCCGAAGCTCGGGAAAATATGCAGGATCAGGGGAGGACATGAACCGCGCGCCGCTGCCTCGCAATTAACGGTGCGAGTCGGCGTCGCGGCCATCTGTTGAAAGGCGCGCAAATTGTTCATCCAAGGAGGAGTGATTTTCCAGAAGCGGGATAAGTGCTTGCTGTGCCTGGGCAAGCGATGCTTGATTGCCTGCCAGTTCCGGCGCGAGGCTGACCAGAACAGCTTCCTGCGAGGACCCGGCCAGACTGTCCAGAGCCAGATTCAGCCGAGTTGAGAGCCCAGGCTGAGCTGGCTTGCCGTCCACCCAAAGCGCACTCGCCACCAGTGAAGGCGGTTCCTGCGTGAGCGTAAGCCGCCACGGTCCGGAAGCGTAGACCGTTTGCACGCCCTCGGAATCTGCGGACGCGAGCCGACGCTGCTCTGAAAGAACCAAGCTCGCGCCAGAGGTTGGAGCAAAGCGGCGGACGCGGAACCGGAACGGGATACCTTTGCAGAGGAACCGGCCGGCAGCGGGGTAGGGCACATCGCCGGCCGGCAGCGTGCCCGGCGAATTCTCCTGCACGCAGCCAGACCGCGCCGGAAGTACAGGGCTGATCGAGACGTAAGCGATACCTCCCCTCGACTGGAGGGCGGCCACCGCAATTGGGCCGGATGCGCAGAGAGCGGAAATCGCGGCTGCGGTCGCCACAGCAAAACCCCCAGCCCCCGGCCGCGGCAGCTCTCCCGTCCCGTCCGGCCTTGCGTAGTCCGGCTCTTGGCGGAACGACAGCCCCAGAAGCGTCAAAACCAGGATAACGAGCGAGAAGAAGATCCAGCCGTAGAGGACATGATCTGCGGCAGCGGCGTCCGCGCTACCCAGGACGTGGCCTAAGGCCACGATCCCGAATGCCCGGAAACCATTCGCCACAACCGGAACGATGGTGGAAACCGCGATAAACACGAAGCGGCGGACCCAGCTCTGATACATAAGGAGTGCGTAAAGAACCCCATACGCGACGGAAGCAATCAAAAAGCGCAGCCCCGCGCAGGCTTCGGCTACGTAGAACGAGCCTTCCGGAATCTGAATGAAGTTAGCGTCTGAGTAATGGACGATACCGAAAAGATCTAAACCGCGATCGATGAACCATGCCGTGAAGCTCTGCAGTTGAGGAACGATGAAGGCTCCGAAAGGGATCAAAAAGAACAAGTAGAGCAGCGGAGCCGACAAACCCTTCCAGAGGCGCCAGCCCAGTACGGCCAAAAACATAACCTGCAGCATCGCCATCGCCGCAAGCTGCCGCCCCTCCATGATGCCAAGCCGCTCTGCGGCAAACCAGGCGAGCAACAGGGCAACAACGAGCAATGCAATTCGGGGCAGCGGGCAAAGCGGGGCGGTGGCGAACTTATTCCGTCGGTCCCATGCCAGATAAAGCGCAATCGGAATGATTAGAAAACAATGATTGTACGCTGTCGAATCGACCCAGACCTGGATCGCGGCCGCGATCTCCTGGCGGAAGAGGATCGCCCAAGCAGCCACCCCCAACAGCAAGGCCGGCAAAGCCGCCCGCAGGCCGGCGAACCGCTCGGAGACGCCAACGGCGCGGAGCGCGGGCGTGCTCATTCTGCAGCTCCAAAGGTGAGGCTCCGGGTCGACCTGCTTGCCTCGGCCGCGCAATCAAATAGCGCATCCAGTTCCCGCAAGGTGACATCCCAGTCATAGGTTTGCTCAATCGCCCGGCGCGCCGACTTTCCCAGCAGGGTATGCTGCCCATTCAGGATTTCACAGCATCTCTGAATGGTTTCCTCCGCAGTCTCTGCGATCAGCAAATCCAGCCCGGGGATGAGTCGCAATCCGGCATAGGCTTGCGGTGATGCGACGACGGGGCGAGCCATCGCCAGCGCTTCAAGGACCTTATTCTGGATGCCTCGTGCGACCCGCAGGGGCGCCACGGCCAGTTTAGCATGCGCGATCCAAGGCCGCGTGTCGGGGACCCGGCCGGTCACGTGGACCCCCGCGAGCGATTGCAGCGCCCGCACTTCCCGGGCAGGATTGGAGCCGACAATGTAGAACTGAGCCTCTGGGTGGCGCCGCCGGATTGAAGGCAGCACTTCACGAGCGAACCAGCACACTCCATCGATATTGGGCCAATAATCCATCGCTCCCGTGAACACGATTGGGAGCGAGCACTCGGCTGGGTAAGGATCAGCATAGGAAAGGTTCGGCGAGAAGAACCTGTAATCGACCCCGTTTTCGATCGCCCGTGTGCGGGCTGTGCTCTCGGGTGCAAGCGCCCTGAAGCGCTGCGCTTCGTGTTCCGAAACGAACAAGGTGCGATCGAATCTCTTTGTCGCTTTCCTTTCGAACGCCAACAACGTGCGCGCCTCACGCGACCATACGTTTCGCATAGGCCAGCGGGCGTGGATACTGTATTCTGCCCATTTGTCCGAATCGACATCGACCATGTCAAGCACGCGGATCGGGCAGCACGCATCCATGACGTATTGCGCCATTGGCGAAGAGAACACAAAAATTCCGCTCACAGCCTGCTGCTTAAGCACAACGTTCACCCAGGCGGTAAGCCGGGCATCGCGGAAATAATCGAGCGAGAGGGCCCGGCCTGGACGCATTCGCAAGAGCGCCTTAACTCGCTGACGAGCCGGGTTGCGATCGAAGCAAGCAACGCTGGCGCACAGATCTCGCAGAAAAGGCAAATGCTTCCAGTCAGCGGGATCATCCACGAAAGTACCGAGCAGGATCTCGTTCGACCGGGCGAGCCGCTCTAGCATATGCCAGGCACGTATCTTCTCGCCCTTGTCGGGCGGATAGGGAATGCGATGGCTCAGGAACAAAATGTTCCGGCCAGACTTGCTCATCCGATCCCCCGCACGATATGCGGACCGAGCAGATTCGCGACCGGTAGGGGCAAACGCTTCCATGCCGCTATGAACAGACGGTATTTAGGATTAAGTGGATTGTGCTCTGGTATTGCGGCCCCAGGGCTCAGCTTGAAGCGATAGTGCAGCGGAGCCGGTTCAAATCCCCAATTCTTTTTGAATGAATACGACCCCGTTCCGATCTTGCTCCGCCCGAAATCGAACAGCCGGTAGCCGCGCTCGGCAGCCCGGCGCATGACTTCCCAATACATGAAATCGTTCGCTGCCCTGTGACGTGCGGCCAAGGCGCCGCCCCCATAGTAGGGCAGGACCTCGTCCCGGAAATAGAAGTTCATTACCGACGCAATAGGCTTCTCCTGATCGACGATAGTTACGATGTCGGACTGGGTCCGGAAGGTGTCAGCCAAGATACGAAAATACTGCCGAGAGAAGACCGGCGTACCGAGGTTGCGCACACTCTCCGCATAGACACGATGCAGCGTGTCAGCATCGTGGCTTACCACGGAAGCCAGTCCGTTCTGAATTCCCTTGCGCACCATTGCCCGCTGCTTGCGGGGGATGGCCTTCATATTTTTTTCAGGATCACCATCGATCGGCTTTCGGAAGGTGACGTAGATATCCGGTCCGCCTTCCCACCCCGACTCGCAAGCTTCATTCGGCTGATCGCGGAAACGAAACTCAACCGCGCTCGTGCGCATCTGCGCCTGCAGTTCGGCGGCGTAGCCGAATAGGGCGGCGCGAGCCTCCTCACTAGCCGTAAGCGGCCCACCATAGACACAAAAAGGGTTGGAAATCAGCGTATCCCCAAACAGCGCGGAGCGTACCCGCACCATTGGCAGCACGCCTGTAACCGCCCCGTCTTGGGTCGCGAACACATAGCTCGGCGTATGGCGAAACGCACGCGCAATGACCTTGCGCCAAGCCGCAAGATGAAAGAACGTGCCTTGCGGGTGGGCGTGTACAAACGCGTCCCACGCCGGCGCGCTGGCATCGTCTAGTTGCTGGCAAACAACCGCCATGGATCACCACTCGCCGTTTCAGGCCATTGCCGGATTGCTGAACTGGCCCGGCGCCGCGCCCTCCCGCGACTCCGGTTTCAGCAAGTGGCCGAAGACCCGATCCATCCGGTCCCAGGCAAAATCGCGCATAAGCCGCCGTAGCCGAGGTTCAGTACGCGAGAGGTTCACGTAATGACGGAACCGCGAAAGCCGGCTCGCCGCTCGAATCCGAGGCTGGCCGGGGTCAATCTCCCAGGGGTGAAAGTAGAAAATTCCAGGCTGCCGTTCGGTTCTATTTACGTGGGCCAAGCCGAACCGGAATGCACGGTATGGTAACAGCCGAAAATACCCGCCACCAGAGCATGGTAAGTTGCGGCCGGCAAGACGGATGGTGGTCATCGGCAGTTCCCACAAGCTGCCCGGGCCTGGTTTAAAGGGCCAGCGCGGCGCATCCGGGACGCCGTAATTATCGTGCCGGACCGGATAAATGCTCGAGCTGTATTGGTACCCTTCCGACTCCAGGATTGAAAACGCCCAGAGATTTTGCGGACCAAGCGAAAAAGTGGCAGCCCTGTAGCCAATTACGGGAACGCCCCCCAAATCTTCCAACACACGCCGGGTCCGGCGGACGTCGGCCCGAAAAGCCTCGGGGCTTTGGTGATCGGCACGGGTATGGTCCCAGCCGTGGCTTGCCAGCTCATGCCCGCTGGCAACGATCCGGCGAATGAGTGCGGGGTGCCGCTCGGCTATCCAGCCCAAGGTGAAGAAAGTAGCGTGGATCTTGTGATCCGCGAGCTGATGCAAGATCAGGTCGGTGTTCGCCTCCACCCGGCGCATCATGCCATCCCAGGCTTGCCTCGGGACTGCCCCGGTAAAGGCATAGACTTGAAACCAATCTTCCACGTCTATGGTCATGGCGTTTATGACCGGGACCGGCCCTGTTCGCGGGTGGCTGGGTATCATCGATGCGGCTCCAGATGGGTGCTCAGCAATTCGAGCAGCCGGCGGAAAATGCGCTCTTGGCGCGCTGCGTTGTTCTCCAGGCGCTGCAAACGTCCGGCCAGGTTGGTGATCGCGCTATCGCCCTCCTGGGCCTGGGGGCGAGGAGGCGGCTGGGCCGGGCCTACTAAGTCATGCTGAAGCTCGCCGGCGGTGAGATCGATAGCCTGTTGAGTAACGGAGGACATTTCTTCGAGCGCACAATAGAGCAGAACTCGTGAACAAAGTGTGTTGACCCGCCGCGGTATGCCCCCAGTATGGCGATATACGGCAACAAAGGCCGCATCCTCCCATTGCGGGTTCCCAGCCCAGCCGACCGTTTTAAGCCGGTGCTCGATATAGGCTCGCGTTTCGGGTTCGCTTAGCGGCCCCAGATGATAGGAGGCGAGAACGCGCTGGCGCAGTTGTTCAAGGTCGGGACTAGCGAGCATGCGCCGGAATTGCGGCTGCCCTAGTAGAATGGTCTGCATCGGCGAACGGCCATTTACAGTAATGTTAGATAACATACGTAGTTCTTCCAAGGCCCGGAAATGCAGGTTTTGAACTTCGTCGATGACCAGAAGGCAACGCCTTCCGAGCGATCGCTGCTCGCGGACCAGATCCTGGAACATGCGAAGCAGGGTTGCCTTGTTCGGAGGCGGCTCACGCAGGCCGAAACTCGCCAAAACGAGCCGAAGCAGGTCGTCCCCGCCAACCTGAGTGGTCGCAATCTTCCCAACAACATAGGAATCTCGGTCAAGCTGGGACCAGAGTTGTTCAACTAGGGTGGTTTTCCCAGCCCCGACCTCTCCGGTAATGATGATAAAACCCTCTTCCTGAGCCAAGCCGTACACCAGATGCGCGATCGCGCGGCTATGGCCGCTGCTGCCGAAAAAGAACCGGGGATCCGGCGTAAGTTGAAATGGTAGGCCACTGAAATTGAAATACCCTTCGTACACCTTGACCCATCAAAACTGCTTGGTCACGCCCAGCAACACCACGTTTTGCGTGAACCCTTGGCCTACTGCATTGGACGACTGGTCAATGAACCAATAGCTGGCATTGCCGAACAATGTAGGGCTGAATGCGTACGAGTAGTATAGATTTGCACCGAAAAAGCGGTTTGTTCCCGTGCTGGAAAACCCAGAGAAAGCTGCTCCTGTTCCCCCTCCGTAGGTCAGCGTGAGGACCGCGGCGGCAACCGGGGAAAGCGAATGAGTCCAGCTCGCCTGACCGGACACACCATGTCCCGAGCTACCGGAAGCAAAGGAAGCAAATGAGGTCGAGGAAACGAGATTCCGCTGCTCTTGAAGCACGAGGAGGGTAAAAGTGTCCCTGTCGTATGCCGTCGAGGCACCCAGAGTAAGGCGGCGAATCTGGTAGAGATTGTTGTTGCCGCCGATCCCGAGCGCAGCGTTGCCGATGATTTGCGGCGCCCCCGTAAACTGATTGATAGTGCCACCAGATGTCGTCACGGTCGAAGTATCGACCTGCCCGGTTATTTCCTGCAGGTTCGTCCCTAGGCCCGTTGCATACGAGCCAAACACCGAAGTCCGCGCAGTAACTTGGTAGTACGCGTTCATCAGAAATGAGTTGAAACCGAACTGATGCCCGTACCCCAGCCGGATCAGGCTGTTGGGATTCGGCGTCAGCGTGGTTCCAACCTGCCATACAGCATCGTTGATCCGGGTCGGCGGAATTCCCGAATAGTGGATGTCCTCCCAGCCGATCTGTCCAAATAATGCGACTTGATGGGTCAACGCATAACTAAGCTGATTGATTGCGAAATTTTCGTAACCGCCACTCGCAATCCCGTTGCCTGAATATTGGTTGGCATCGAGCACCACGACATCTTGGATGCGGCCCAGATTCTCCCCCGTCGCAAACTGCAGGTATTCGGAGTTGGTGGTCAATGTCCCATTCGAACTTGCGACCGAAGGAGCAACGGGAAAGAGCGGCCGGCTCGCGCCGTTGTAAGTATTCGATTGGGTGATTGTGTAGCCGACCAGGAGTGTGCCGTCGCCGCCGAACCGATGAACAAAATAGGGCGAGGCGCTGAACTGGAAATACTGAGTTAGGTTCTGACGGGGAGTGCTTCCGAAGCCATTCGCGCCTGGGCTGCCGTTTGACACCGTCAAATTTGCGGGCACCGCAGAGACGCCGCCAAGCCCCCCGAAGCCGAAACCGCCATAAGTTGGGCCGACGCCGGCGAACGATCGCAAATCGAAGTACAGCGCATCCTCGACCACGGTCGCATGGGCGCTTCCATTAAGGAAATTACTGACGAAATTCTGGTTACTATGGGATGCATAGAGGGCGAGAGTTGGCGTATAGAATAAGTTTCCAGTTATATGCGGACTATCCGCTTGCACCGAAAAATTGGGCGAAATCAAAGTTATGGCATCCGCCTCTCTCGGCGACTGGAGCTGAAAGACGTTATCCGTAAACTCCTCTGAAACGTTAATCCCAGCTTGAACGGTGAAGCGAGGCCGGACCGCGGTTGAGGGTTGTTGGTTCTGCACGACCAAGCTACCAGCCTGTCCTGCTGTTGGGGTTGCGGGCGGAGCCGTAGGGGTTGGAACGGCTTGCGGGCTGACCGCGGTGGTGCCAGGTGCGGTTGGAACGGGTTGCGGGCTGACCGCGGTGGTGCCAGGTGCGGTTGGAACGGGTTCCGGGCTGACCTGGGCGTAGCCCGTTATTGGAACTGCAACCCAAAGGACAATAAGACCATTACGCTTGAGCCGCATCGCGCCTGCGCCGCCGCACATCCCTCGCTTGAGAAGAACGCCATGCCGGCGCCTGATCCCCGGCCGCGGGCGCGGCATCAACTTAGGACGCGTAGTAATATTTTGAGCCGTACGCCCCAAAACTATGCTTTGTGCTGAGCTGAATCTTGTTGAGCAGCAAAGTGAGGTTCGGGCATGCCTGGATCAGGTCTAGCGCGGCCTCCACCTCTTGGCGCTGCGTCCGCTCAGCTTCGACGATCAATACGATTTGCCCCACGATAGGTGCGAGTAGGCTCGGCTCGCTGCTCGACAGACAGGGTGGGGCATCTATGATCACCAGGCGGTCAGCATTAGCCTGGCCCAAATCCCTGATCACCCGTGCCATTTGGCGGGTCGCAAAGAGTTCGCCCCTACGCTCAGGGTCAGTGCCCACAGGCAAGATTGATAGCTTGGGCAAGGCCGTTCTTATTAGCAGCGAGTCTGCAGTGAGACTAGGGTCGGAAACGAGATTCAGCAACCCGGCTGCCTCGGCCAACCCGAGCTTTCGGCCGATCGCATCGGCCTTCGAGTCTATATCCACGAGCAGCACCTCGCGATCGCGCTGCCGCGCGATGCTGGCCGCAATGTTTAGTGACGCGAAGCTCTTGCCTTCGCCAGGACGGGCGCTCGTAAGCATTACTAGGTTAGAGTTGCTCTCAAATGCGGTCTCTGGAGCGAATGCCGATCGCAAGATCTGGTTCTGCACGATGCGGAACTCCTCGGCTACACGGCTACGCTCCCGCGTCCAATCGATCATGCCGGCGCTCTGCAGCGCCTGATCATCGATCACGGGGTGCCTGCGCCCGGCAGGAGCCAAGCCCTGCGGCGACGGGCACGGCTGAATCGGCCCAGGCTCAGCAGGGTTCATGGCTGGCTGCAAGAGATGTGCGGTCCCGTGGTTCAAGTTACCGCTTTGCCGAAGACGCTCGGCTGCGCGCTCAATCAGGTGCATGCTTCACCGGCCACGCTAGATGATTTTCGACAGCCCAAGAACTCGCGAAACGAGTCCCCCGTAAATGACGCCTAATAGAAGGATAGCCACGCAGAAGCCGAGCGCTGCGACAACATTTCGCCTCGGCGTGGGCGGCCGCATGATACTGATTCCGCCGATCACGGTAGGCCCAATGCTGCGTAATTGGTCAAGCGTGCGGAAAGACTGGTCGAACTGCCCCAGGAGAAGGGCGAAAGCGGCACCTGCGCCCAACCCGGCCAAGAGGACGCCAGAAAGAAGCATCACCCGCTTCGGGGCAACCGGAATTCGGGGCACTTGAGGAGGATCAATGATTTGCAGCTTCACTTTATCGGCTTGGGTGTCGGCGGCCTGGGCGATCTTCGCCGCCTCACGGCGCTGCAGCAATTCCTCATAGTTCCGCCGAAGCACGTTATAATCGCGGTTAAGTGCTTGGAATTGCGCCTGCAGCTCGGGCTCAGCATGGGCCAGCCGGTCTAGCGCCTCCACCTCCTTGCTGCCCTCCGTCAACTGCCGCTGTAGCGAGGATATTTGCGCCTCGGTATCAACAAGCCGAATCTTAAGCTGTTCATAGACCGGATTCGGCACCGAGCGATTTCGCGTGCCAACCGAGGACTCCAGGGCATTGGGGTCAGTTATTCCCCAATTAGGATTGGCCCGCAGCGTGGCGATGATTTTCTTCTGCGCAACCACGTCAGGGTGCGATTCGGTATAACGCAGCCGCAACTCAGCGAGCTGTTGTTCCGCTGCGACCAGGCGGGCATTGACCGAGGCCGAAGGCGTCTCGGCGACCATCATCGGCGGGGTGGCGCCAAGTTCCTTATTGAGCTCATTGCGGCGAGCGAGGGCATCGGCAAGCTGGCCCTGCAGCGACTTCAGGGTGACACGGAGCTGCGCCAGATAGGACAGCCCGCCATTCTCAGAAGGCAACACGTCCATGTATTTCGACTGGTAGTCCGCCCGTCGCCGCTCTGCCGCACGCAATTGCAACTCATACGAGGCGATTTGGTGCTCGAGAAACCGGCGGGCATTCTCCATATCCGCCCGGTTCGAGCCGGTGGCCCGCTCCATGAACAGAGTCAAAAGCGTCTGGACGACGTTGTAGGCCAGCCGCGGATCGGTATTTCGGTACGAGATCGTAAACAAGGTCCGTGTCTGCGGCACGACTTTGATGGCATTGGCCAGGTTCTGGACCAGGCGCTCGCGATCGTCGGCGCCGGCCAGTGACAAATCGAGGTCGGTTTTGGCGATGAGTTGCTCGAGATTCGGCCGGCTGAGCAATGTACGCTGCAGGATATCGAGTTGCCCAGAGGGCGAGGTATCGGCCGCGATACCCCGTAGCAGCGGTGTCAGGACGGCATCCGTATCGACAAAGACCCGAGCGCTAGCCTCAAATTGATTGGGTATTTCGTAAACCGCGAACCAGCCGGCACCGCATACAAGCCATGCGACCCCGACAGCCGCCCACCGCCAGCGCCAGGCGGTTTTTACGTACTTATGCAATAGGACGTGAACCGTTTCCATCGACTGCCCGTCAGAACCAGGTTTGCGGAATAATCAGGACATCGCCTGGCAACATCTCCACATTTTGGCTGATATCGCCATCTCTGATCAGGTCATTCAGCCGGACATTGAGGCGCTTTCGGGTTGCCCCAGAACTGCGCACGATAACGGCGCTATTGCCGGCAGCGTATCTTGTCAGGCCCTTGGTCGCGATCATCACGTCAAGCACGGTCATGTGCTCCCGGTAGGGGATGGCCGCGGGCTCGGCGGCCTCGCCGATGACCCGCACTTGCCGATCGAAAGGTCCTACAAATCCGCGCACGATGACGGTGACGTTTGGATCACGTATGTATTCCTTGAGCCTTTGCTCGAGCTCCCTGCTAAGCGCCGGCGGTGTCTTACCGGCAGCGGTGACATCCTGCACCAGCGGCATTGAAATCCTGCCATCTGGCCGAACCGGCACTTCGGTGGAT
>JAFAHH010000249.1 GCA_019237355.1 Acetobacteraceae bacterium
CCGGCCCCGTTCCCATCACAACCAGAATGTTCCCGCCGATCATCGCAGAATGCGCCACCTCCGTAGGACCGCTACGGTGCTGGCCATGTTGGAAGCGGCTTGAGCAGACACGCCACTCGAGTGGCAATCAAATGATACTTGCTGGCACGAGACCTGACAGAACCGACCGCCTTGTTTGAGAAACTCAATGAAGAACGGCAATTGGCCAAGCGGCGTGACTGGCTCTGCGGTATCCCATTCGACATGCACCCGGCCGCCGAACGTGTCAGCTACCGCTGGCCGTTCTTCTACGGAAGGTTGCTCACCCGCAGGGTGAGCCGGCAAGGGTGAGATCCGCTTTCATTCCTGCGCTTTCCGCCGATTCGGCCGGGCTGCGCAAGCTCGCAACTGCGGGATTTAGGATGACGCTGAGGCCCAGCGCGCGCGGCGCGCAACTGCGAATGGGATTTTGACCATGCTGAAGGCCGCCCTCAACCTCGCTTACCGGGAAGGCCGGGTAGCCCGCGACGACGCCTGGCGGCGGGTTAAGCCGTTCCAGAAAGTGGCGGCGGCGCGCGTGCGCTATCTCACTGATGAAGAGGCGCTGCGGCTTATGAACGCCGCACCGGCGGAACTGCGATCCTGATCGCAGCGGCGCTGCTGACCGGCTGCCGGTACCAGGAACTCGCCCGGCTGCGCCCGGCGGACGTAGACCTGCCCGCGGGAGTGCTGACCGTGCCCGTGGCCAAGGGCGGTTCGCCCCGGACCGTGGTGCTGACCGCCGAGGCGCTTGCCTTCTTCGGCGGCGCGATGGCCGGCAAGGAGGGTCATGCAGTTCTGTTCCCCCGCGCCAATGGCGCAGCCTGGGGCAAGTCGCACCAATTCCGGCCGCTCCGGCAAGCACGCAAAGCCGTTAGAATCACGCCCGCGATTTCGTTCCGCATCCTGCGCCATACTCATGCCAGCCGGCTTGCTATGCGCGGCGTGCCCATCGCCGTGATCGCGGCGCAGCTCGGGCACTCGGATATCAAGCTGACGCAGCGCCATTACGCGCATCTCTCGCCCGGCTATGTGGCCGACACTATCCGCGCCGCGTTCGGTAATCTGGGCGTGACGTATGTAACGAACGTGGTCCCGGCGCATGTGCGCGAAGCCGTTGGCTAATCGGTCGGGCGGGTTCGAAAATGGCGAAGGGCAAGCACGGGACGCGATTCCACGGCCTCCCGTCCCCCCACCAAATGCGGCAAGCCGCTCCGGGTCCACCGCCCCTTCATCATGACCGATCGAGGGGCTGATCCGGCCATCGGCGCGCTGAAAGTGCTGATCGCGCTGATCAACATCGAGCGCTCGCTGGCCTCGCCCAAACGCGGCCGGCGGGTCGACACCTCACTGCTGAGCAAATCGCTGGACGCGTTGGAAGCCGCGGGCGTGCGCCTGAGCATCCGTGAGAGGTCTAGGGCCGTGAAAGTTCTGACTCAACCGCCGCTCCGCCTGCCGCCCGCCACCGCGCGGGCCGTGGTGCGACGGCTGAAAGATTTGGGCGTGCGGGCATACGGGAGGGAATTGTTCGCCCTACTGAGCGGGCCGCCGTAGTCGCTATGTCCCCCGCGACGCGCATCGGAATCCTCCGGTGCACATGGGGATGCAGAAATGCTCACAGCTGAGATCGAAAGGCGCGCGCTCAGCGCCGACGCGGAAACCACTCCGATCCTGGTCACGATCCCGGAGGCCTGCCGCATAAGCGGGTCTAGCCGCTCCGAGCTATATCGTCGGCTAGCCGCAGGCGACTTGGACGCGGTCAAGATGGGCCGCAGCACAAGGATTGTGACTGCGAGCCTTCCGGGCCGTGGCAAGCCTGCCGAGGGCGCAGTTTCCCAAGCCGCGGGCGCGCACCAGCCGGCCGTTTAGAGCAACACCGGCTCGGCTCTCACACGGCGGCGTGCGCTCAATATCGGAAATAATTTCCCGTTCCGGCCTAACACACGATCCGCAAGGCACTAGCCGTGCGCCTTCGGATCGACGCTCTTTAAAAAGGAATTCCTAAATGGGTATCTCGAACCCGTTATCGCTACAATGTCAGCTACAGCGTAACCTTAACCTTTTGCGAGGATGCAGCACCAGACTTGGAGAGATGGTGCTCGACAAAAACTTTGATGATTAGGAAGGAGCCGCAAACTGCCTACTTCCGCGAGTTTCCCGAGCG
>JAFAHH010000350.1 GCA_019237355.1 Acetobacteraceae bacterium
GCTGAGGCGTCTTCAGTTAGCCGGTCCAGCACCGATCGCTGAACCCGTACCCTTTCGCGTCCATTCCGGGTGCTCACCACGATTAAGTACCGCCGGCGCCGAACTGCAAGTGTTTCACTTCCATTACCGGAAGCGAGGTTTCACCAGCAAGGAATACGCGCTGGCCAACGCCCCGCACCAGATTTTGATCCTCATGCCAATCCGTCGCGCGTCCGAGCCGAAACTGCTCTTCGACCTCGCGGCGGTCAGCCGCGTAGGTTGCGGGGATATAGACATCGCCCTCAGGCCCCTCGTAAACAACCATCGTTACTCTGCGCCAAGCCAGGTCACGGGGACGCTTAGGAGCGTGGAACGCGGCGGTGGCGATCCGCTCGGTAGGAATCCAGTAATACTTTCCGGTTGTGGTTAGCACTTCGAAATAGCCGGCGGCCAAGTCATCGGCGTCGCGGAAATCGTCGAACACGGCATCGTCGTGGCGGCCCGAAGCGCGTGGGCGCAATAGCTCGGTTTCCTGCGTCAGCCGGGCGGCCTCCGCCAGATCGCCCGCACGTAGGGCGACATGCGCCGCGAGCTGGGCCCGCAGGGCGGGCGAGGGCTCGCCGAGAAATTCCGGCAGCCGCCCGTCCGTCCGGAGCTGCTTGCGGGCCGTTTCGGCACGAAGAAGCTGGCGAAATTCAGCAACCACCACGCTGCTGGAAGGATCGGCCTGGGCCGCCGCATCCAGAATGACATCCGCGCGCTCGATCTGGCCCGCGAATAGCAGCAGTTCAGCCAGTAAAACCCGCGCCCCCAGATCGGCTGGCCAGCGGCGCACGGCCGCATTCGCAGCCTCAATCGCGGCGGTGAGCTTGCCTTCGCGGAACAAGGCGCCCGCTTCGCTGGTAACATTTTGCATCATGCTGTTCCTATTTTTTCAAGCCGCAAGCCGGGCGCCCGGCGCGGCAATTTCGGTAACCAGCCGGAATGCGGCGCTCAGGTAGTCCAATTGAAAATGCGGCTGCAAGTGGATGGTCGCGAGGAAGACTCCCGGTCGCCCTGCCTGCTCTTGGATCGAAACATGCGCATCGGCCAGGGGGTAGCGCGCATTCGTATCCGAGCCGCCATCCACGGTCGCATTGACATACGCGGTAAGCCAGCGCTGGAGGTCGTTCTCGATCTCCTCTGCGGTCTGGAACGAGCCAGTGGCTTCTCGTCCTTTTATTTTGATATAATGCGCAAACCGCGAAGCGCAGAGCATGGCGTTGATTTGCGCCGAGATCCGGGCATTGGCGCGAGCCGCATCCGCCGTGGGGCCGTGATATGAAGGTGGAGTGTGCAGGCTCTGTATAGCGCCAAACACTGGTTGCTCGCCATAGGGCAGCATCGAAAGCGGGATCAGCCCCGCATCGGCCAAGCTTTTTTCCTGCTGGTCCGTCAACAGCAAATCTAGCGGCGGGCGGACCCAGACATGCTCGGGATCGGTCCGGAACGACTCGACCGGGAGATTGGTGACCAGGCCTCCGCCCACCCGATCCACCTCGCTTCCGCGCACATCGGCCGGCCAGCTATAATTCGCGAACGCCCGGACCACGACCGACGCGAAGGCATATCCAGCAACCATCCAGACGCGGCTTTCAGCATCGGGTGCGTGCTCGGCGTAGCGAAAACCATCGATCCGCGCGGGATCGTCCTGCCAGGGCGTTCGCGTCAGCAGCCGCGGGAGCGTAACCCCGATGAACCGCATGTCTTCGCGGGACCCAAGTCCGCGCCAGCGATCATAATCTGGCCCGCGAAACGGGTCCGACAAATCAGCCGCCGTTGCCAGATCGGCGAAACTATCGGCCTGCAACAAGGCCGGAGAAGCGGCAAGGATTGTTGGCGCGAATGCTGCGGCCGCAACGGACGATAGGGACGTGATTACCCCGACATCATCGGTGGGTGCGCCCGGCCCGGGCCGGTGCCGGACTTCGTGATCCACCACGAGCAAGCCGTATGGCTCGCCGCCGGGCGTGCCAAATTCCTCCTCGTAAATTTTGTGAAACAGATTACTCTGATCGAATTCGATGGCTCGCTCGAAATCGCGGCAGATCTCCGCCCATCTGACATCGAGCACCTTGATCTTCACGCGTGCGCCGTGCTCGACGCCGCCGGTGAGCCAGGCGAGGCCCCGCCAGCTTCCTTCCAGCCGCCGCAGCCGCGGATGGTGCAGGACAGCATCGAGCTGCTCCGAAATCATCGCATCGATGCACGCAATGTCGCGGTCGATGGCGAGGCGAAGCTTATCGGCATCGGTGCCCGGCTGGGCCAGCCGCCCCTTGCCGAACCAGGCGAGTAGAGCATCCTCTGGCCGGCTGGCCAGGAAAGCGGCGAGAGCCGAAGCGCCGCCCGCATTCCCTGACCCGAAAAAAGCCCCGGCGAGCACCAGTTCGCGCACCGGCTCGGGGCTTTCTGCCTTTTCCATGCCGTGTGGCCGGGTTCAGGCGACCTTTGGGGGGAGGCTCGCGACCAAGCGCATGTCGGCCGTGAGCTCCTCGAGCTGTAGCCAGGGCCGGAGATAGGCGATGGCGTTGTACGATCCGGGTTTGCCTGGAATCTCTTGCACATCGACCCGGGCCTCGCGGAGCGGGTAGCGCGCTTTCAGCTCCTGTCCGGCATTCTCGTTACTGTTGACGTAATTACCGATCCAGCGGTTTAGCATGTTCTCCATGTCGGACCGCTCCATGAAGCTGCCGATTTTGTCTCGCGCGATCACCTTGAGGTAATGGGCGAAGCGGCTGGTCGCCATGAGATAGGGTAGGCGGGCGGAAATCGCGGCGTTGGCGGTTGCTGCCGGCCGGTCGTATTTCTTCGGCTTCTGTGCGGTTTGCCCGCCAATGAACACGGCGTAGTCTTGGTTCTTGTAGTGGTTGAGGGCGAGGAAACCGAGGTCGGAAAGCTCCTTTTCGCGGCGATCGGTAATTCCGATCTCGGTTGGGCACTTAGTATCGAGATCGCCATCATCGGATGTGAAAACATGGG
>JAFAHH010000441.1 GCA_019237355.1 Acetobacteraceae bacterium
AACTCTACCGCCGGCAATAGGCCGCCTGAGCCCGCCCAAATACCAGCTAAACGGCACATCCGAGATCTGGCAAGAGCGACAACAGCAAGATGGTAATCGGTCGATCCGAGGATCGGGACAACCCGGGGGACCCAATGGTGCTCAGACTTTACGTAACATGTTTGGGACTCGATCCGCGTACCCCATCTGGGCCAGCGGTCAGCCGACCGCACACTAAGGCCGGACATATGACCACAATCGACCAGACCTTCGCGCTGCCAAGCCCTTGCGAGACGGGGCGTCCACAATGGGTCCCGGCTTTGGCGGCTGCAATCAAACTGGCAAGGCCTCTCCAATCGTCACCCCCGCGAAAGCGGGGCTCAGAGCCTGTCCCTGGCTTGAACAGGAGGCAAGCGACCGAAATACCTGGGGTTCCCGCTTGCGCGGGAACGACGAACAAGAGACCTGGAGGTTACTGGCCGGATTTCCTGACAGCTTCCTTTGTCAGGAAGACAATAAGGGCAGAACCGGGTGAATCTTCTAAACGAGTTTGCGCACTAGCTGACGAAACTGAAATACTGATCTAGCATTTGCGATATTGACAAATGCCGCTCCTTATGGCATCATATCAACTATGAACGTCTCTTTATTAACCAACGGCGATTCCTCCTCGGTTTATAAAAACAGACGGAAACAGCGGGAAACACCGAAAAACAGCGGGCATCTCGCTGTTATCGCAGCTGCCGCACCGCCCAGAACCGAGGATTTCTGCCGTAAAGAAGAGGTCGCCCGCTGTAAATTTCGGGAAAAACAGCAGAAACAGCGAATAGCCCCGGACATGCGTTCCTGATAGGTCATTTGCTATCGAGCAGCCGCTCTCAGATCGGCCGGCAGCAGGCGACGCCTTCACGCCGGAGTTGTTGCGCGCATTCGATTGGCGCTAACATCCCGAGCAGCGTAACTGGCCGGAACCGCGGTCGTGGGTTAGGATGTTCTAGCCTCCGGTTGAACAAGGGCAGCACGAGTTGCACGCACACCAAGACGACGCGCTTCCCCGCCGCATTGCTCGGCGCCTCAGCCGCGCGGTGTTGGCGGTAGCCACCATTGCCGTCTTCGCGCTTGTTCCCGGCGGCAGCCCCTTCGCGGAGGACACGACGCCGGCCGCGAGCCCTGCCTCTGCCGAGCCAGACACTGCGGCTCCGGAAGCCGCCCCGTTCACCGGGAATATCGAGCTCAAGACCCGCCTCGACGCGTCCGGTAAGCTCGCGATAGCGGGCGAACCCATGCACCTCGCATTGCTGCGGCGGTTTTATGCCGCGCATGGCTACCAGACCGTATGGGACTCCCATCCAGTCGAAGAGAGCCACTTGCGCGAAGCGGTGCTGCATGCGGGCGACCACGCCCTTGACCCTGCGTTGTTCCTCGCCCGCGCCCTCGACGAGCGGGGTTCGAACCTGTCGCCGGTCGAGCGCGACCTGCTGCTCTCCGATGCCTTTCTGTCCTACGCCGACGCGCTGTCGCGCGGCGCGTTGGCGATCGAGGACCGCCTCGATGACGAAGATTTGACACCCGAACCCGTCGACGTCGTCGCGGTGCTTGATGCAGCAATCGCCGATCACGATCCGGCGAAGGCGATCGAGGCGCTGGCTCCATCCTCGCCCGAATACAGCGCGATGCGGCGCGCCTATGCGGAATACCAGGCGATCGCCTCCGGTGCCCGAGCGGTTCGCGGGCGGCCAGAGCGCGCGGCAGCGGAACGGCGCCTGCGGCAGCTGGCGGTCAATATCGAGCGGCTGCGTTGGCTGCCCCGGCGAATTTCTGTCGATCGCGTCATCGTCAATGCGGCGATCGCAAGGCTACAGCTGTTCCGTAACGACCGGCCGATATTCACCACTCGTGTCGTTGTCGGCGAGATCGACAAGCAGACGCCCGAACTCCAATCGGCGATCGAGGATGTGCTGTTCAATCCGCCGTGGAATATTCCGCGTTCAATCGCGCAAAAGGAAATCCTGCCGAAACTGGCGGCCGATCCCGGTTATTTGACCAGCCATCACATGCGCTTTCGCAGTAGCGGGGCGATCCAGCAGGAGGCCGGGCAATATAGCGCCCTGGGCCGATTGAAATTCGAAATGAACGACCGCTACGACGTTTACCTGCA
>JAFAHH010000535.1 GCA_019237355.1 Acetobacteraceae bacterium
AAGCCGGGATTGGGGACCCGCGAGGCGTGACGGGGGACGGTGCGGACTCTTCCGAGTGGACCCGGGCGGTATTCAGCGCTCACGGGCTGCTACGGGGTCAAGCTAAGCAGACTCCGATTGGTTGACCAACGGTCGACGTTCTGCGGGCCAGCGTGGCCCCCGGCCCGGCCCCGGTAAAGAGTGAAGCGGCTTTGCGCGTCGTCACTGTCGATTGGCTGCCGAAATATGCGCCGGATTTGAATGACATCGAGGTCGTCTGGCGTGATCTCAAGGTGCATCATCTGGCCCACCAGACCTTCGCTGACGCTGGCGCACTCGAGCAGGCGATCTTCGCGGCCGTGAAGGAACTCAATGCAGAGCGCTCAGCGCTTCCGTTGGCCGAGCCACGAATCTCTGCTTAGGATTCGCCGGGAAATAATCGAATCTTGGCGAGTCGCAGAAAGCAAGAAAAGAATCGACAAATTGGTTAGGAGCGACGCGGCGCGGTAGTGCAAGGCGGCGGGGTGATCGAGGCTCATGACATCGACGATATCCGCTCTCGGTATCAAGCGCACGAGGAGTTTCTCGACGAGCGCGGCCGGCGGTTGTTCGCCTCCAATGAAGCCCTTGCACTGGGTCGTGGTGGGGTCACCGCGGTCGCAAAGGTGACAGGGCTGGCCCGGAGCACGATCAATCGTGGCATCAAAGACCTACAGTTGGGCAACGAGATTGGCGATCGCATCCGCCGCCCTGGTGGCGGACGTAAATCTGCCGTCGCGATGCAACCCGGTTTGCCAGCGGCACTGGAGGCGCTGATCGACGGCGCCATCCGTGGCGATCCGTGCTCACCGCTGCGCTGGGTGAGCCGTAGCCTGCGTCACCTGGTCAAGGAGTTGGCAGCCCAAGGCTTCAAGGTCAGTCAGCGGACGGTGGCGAACCTGCTGCGGGAGCTGAAATACAGCTGTCAAGGCAATCGCAAGACCCGCGAGGGTGCTAAGCATCCGGATCGCGACGCGCAGTTTTGCCACCTCAATGAGACGGTGAAGGCAGCCATCGCGGCCGGTGAGCCAGCAATCTCGGTGGACACGAAACGCAAGGAGCTCATTGGCGATTTCAAGAACAATGGGCGCGAGCTTCGCCCCATGGGCCAACCTGAGCCAGTGCGTGTGCACGACTTCGAGATCCCCGGATTCGGCAAGGTGGCGCCCTATGGGGTGTATGATATCGCCGCCAACGATGGATGGGTCAGTGTCGGCATTGATGCCGATACTGCCGCATTCGCCGTCGAGAGCATCCGGCGCTGGTGGCATAAGCTGGGGAAGACACACTACCCCGGCGCGACCCGCCTGGTGATCACTGCGGATTGTGGCGGCAGCAACGGTTCGAGAGTCAGGTTGTGGAAACGCGAACTGCAACGCTTCGCCAATGAGACCGGTTTGAAGATCAGCGTGAACCACCTGCCGCCTGGCACCAGCAAGTGGAATCGCATTGAGCACCGTCTGTTCTCATTCATCACGCAGAACTGGCGAGGCAAGCCACTGCTCAGCCACCAGGTGATCGTGCAGCTGATTGGCGCCACCACGACTGCGAAGGGTCTCAAGGTCTACTGCGAGCTAGACACGAACCACTATCCCAAAGGGGTGAAGGTTACCGACCGAGAGATGAACCAAATCAACATCTCATATGACGAGTTTCACGGAGAATGGAATTATCTCATATTGCCCGATCAACGACCTCCTTGACGCGATTATTTTCCGGCGGGCCCTAAGGCCGATGTGGACGAGGCGGCCGCGGGGTTCGCCGCCAGCGGCTTGAAGATCGCCGTAATCTGCTCCACCGACAAGGAATACGCGACCGTTGTGCCGCAACTGGCGCCCAAGTTGAAGGCGGCCGGAGCACGAACCGTGATCCTCGCCGGGCATCCAGGGAATTCCGAGGCTGCCTACCGCGCCGCCGGCGTCGATCGGTTCATCTATGTCCGATGCGATGTCCTCGAGACCCTGAAATCCCTCCTTCATGAGGAAGAAGCGCAGTCATGACCAGC
>JAFAHH010000560.1 GCA_019237355.1 Acetobacteraceae bacterium
TCCCGAACCAGCGTGCGCTCGATGAGGGTGGGCTGAAATCGCTCGAGGAGGAACGGCGTTTGGCCTATGTCGGGCTGACCCGGGCGCGGCGCCGGGCGATAATAAGTTACGCAGCGAACCGCCACGTTTATTCAACATGGCAAAACAGTATTCCGAGCCGTTTTATTGAGGAGTTGCCCGAGGACCATATCGAGCGCTCCGGTTCGGCCGCCCTTGCGCGCGAAGCTCGGAGCGCGGCTCCGCCTGTTTTTGGGAGCGCATTTCCGATGGTGGCCCGGCGCCCGCGCACGATTGAGGTTTGGGAGCAGCCGGCCCGGCCACCACGGGCGGAATCGATTCCAGTGGGCACCCGCGTGTTCCACCAAAAGTTCGGCTATGGCACGGTTATTGCTGCGGAAGACGACCGGCTGGACATCACTTTCGACAAAGCCGGAGCCAAGCGCGTGCTCGACCGGTTCGTGGAGCCTGCGTGAGCGAGGCCCGTGCCACCGCACTCGAAACCATTTGGCTCGAGGTGCCGGAGACCGCGGTGGAACTGTTTGAAGCCGCGCTTTCCACGGCCTGCACCAGCGTTGGGTTCTTTCTAGACGAAAGCACCGGGCGTTGGCGCATCGAGGGAGTACGGCAGCCCGGGCACAACGACGCCGCCCTAGGCGCGGGCATCGCCGTCGCGCAAGCAATTACCGGTTTTGTGCCGACCCTGAGCCGGGTCCCCATTCCGGCCCAGGGCTGGCTGGCCCGCACCCGCAACTCCTTTCCCGAGCAGCTTGTCGGCCGCCGCATTGCGGTCCGCGGCACCCATATCGCGAAGGCCCGTGCAGCTGGCCGGGTCACGGTGACACTCGATGCCGAGATCGCCTTCGGTTCGGGCGAACACGGATCAACCCGCGGCTGCCTTCGGGCCTTAGAGAAGCGAATCGCCGCCCGCCGGCCGCGGCGCATTCTCGATCTGGGCAGCGGATCGGGCATCTTGGCTATTGCAGCAGCGAAGCTCCTGCGCCGGAAGGTGCTTGCGGTGGATATTGACCCGCGCGGGGTGCATGTTGCCCGCCGGAATGCGGCCCGGAATGGAGTGCGCGGCCTGATGCGGGTAGCGGTCTCGGATGGTTGGCGGAGCCGGACGGTTCGCAGGGGAGCGCCCTACGATCTGGTTTTCGCCAACATCCTGGCGCGTCCGCTTTGCACGATGGCGAAACAGGCGCGTATCGCCCCCGGCGGCCGGCTCGTGCTATCGGGCTTGCTGCAAACCCAGGCGCGCATGGTGCTCGCCGCATATCGCCCCCAGGGCCTTTATCTGGAAGCGACGATACGGGAAGGGAACTGGGCGACTCTGATCGTCCGCCGGGCTTCTCCACTTCAGCCAATGCGAAAAGATGGCTGAAACCCCCGCCGGACGCCTCGCGGCCCTCCGCGCCGAGCTGGCCCGTCAGGGCCTGGCCGGGTTCATTGTGCCGCGCGCCGATGAGCATCTGGGCGAATATGTTCCCGCCTGTGCCGAACGGCTCGCGTTTTTGACCGGCTTTAGCGGCAGCGCTGGGGTTGCCGCGATCCTGCCCGACAAGGCTGCGGTGTTCACGGACGGCCGGTATACTCTCCAGCTTGCGGCTGAAACCGATGCGGAGCTTTGGGAATGCCGCCACGTCACTGACGATCCTCCGCAGCGCTGGCTGGCGGCCAATGCGCCCCCAGGGGCCCATATCGGCTACGACCCGATGCTGATCAGCGAGGAAGGGCTCGCCCGCTACACCGAAGCAGGTCTCGCGATGATCGCGGTTGCCGAGAACCCTGTCGACGCGATTTGGCAGCACCGGCCGCCCCCGGCGGCCGCACCGGTTTATCCGCATCCTTTGGAGTACGCCGGCAGAACAAGCGCGGAGAAGAGGGGCGATATCGCCAACGCGCTTCGCTCTGCGAAGCACGACGCTGCGGTGATTACTGATCCTGCTTCGATCGCCTGGTTGTTGAACATCCGCGGCGGCGACCTTCCTTACACGCCGGTGGGCTTGGGGTTTGGGTTAATCCGTGCCGATGGCCGGGTCGATGTTTTCATGCAGCCCGAAAAGATTCCACCCGAAACGCGGGCTTGGTTGGGCAACGAAGTTTCGGTGTGGCCGCGCGAAGCCATGACCGAGGTGTTGGCTGGGCTGCGGGGCCGGACCGCCAGGGTCGATCCGGCTGGGTCCCCCGTATGGTTTGCGCAGGAATTACGCCGCGTGGGCGCTAGCGTTGCCAATGGGACCGACCCCTGCTCGCTGCCCAAGGCCTGTAAAAACCCGGTAGAGCAGCAGGGCGCCAGGGAGGCCCATCTTCGCGATGGGATCGCCTTGTGCCGTTTCCTCCATTTTATATCCCTGGCAGCGCCGGAAGGCGGTGAGACGGAGATGAGCGCGGCAGCCCGGCTGCTTGCTTGCCGGCAGGAGGCCGCACGGTTTCAAGGCGAAAGCTTCCCCGCAATCTCGAGCGCCGGCGAGCACGGCGCCATCATCCATTATCGTGTCGCGCCCGCGAGCGATCGCCCGATCCGCCCGAACGAAATTTATTTGATCGACTCCGGCGGCCAGTACGAAGACGGAACCACGGACATCACCCGTGCGGTCTGGACCGGTCCGGATGACCCGCCCCATTCCGTGCGGGAGCACTTCACCCGGGTTCTCAAGGGCCATATTGCCATCGCGACCTTGCGCTTTCCGAGCGGGCTGGCAGGGCCGCATCTAGATGCCTTCGCCCGCCGCGCGCTGTGGGATATTGGGCTTGATTATGACCATGGCACCGGTCACGGCGTTGGGAGTTTCCTTTCCGTGCACGAAGGGCCGGTAAGCCTATCACGCCTGGCCAAACCGGTTGCGCTTGCGCCCGGAATGATCCTTTCGGACGAACCTGGGCTCTATATTCCCGGTCAGTATGGCATTCGGCTCGAAAATCTTTTGCTTGTGCAAGCGGCCGAACTTGCCCAGGCGAGCAAGCCATTTCTGTCCTTCGAAGTGCTGAGTCTCGCGCCCTTCGATCGACGCCTCATCGCACCGGCCCTACTCGACGCCGGTGAATGCGCGTGGCTCAACGCGTATCATGCGCGCGTGCTTGCCCTCATCGGACCGATACTCAATGCCGCGGAGCGGGCTTGGCTTGAGGGGGCTTGCGCGCCGATACTTTGATCCGGATGCTGGGTAGCAAGGGGGCCACGATGACCGACCCAGTGCTTGTTGAAGAGCGTCCCGGCTGGCGGCTCATTCGCCTTAACCGGCCGGATAAGCTCAATGCAATGAACGAATCAATGCTCGATGCGCTGATCGCGGTGTTCGACGCCATTGAGATTGACCGTTCTTGCCATGCGGCGCTGATCACGGGGGAGGGACGCGGCTTTTGCGCAGGCCAGGAGCTCAGCCCATCCGTGATGCCGGGACCCGGCGGGCCACCTGACCTGGGCGCGCTGGCGCAGCGCTATCATCACGCGCTGGCTCGCCGGATTCGCGCAGCCCGAGTTCCTGTGATCGCCGCCGTGAATGGGGTCGCAGCCGGTGCAGGCGCCAGCCTGGCGCTGGCATGCGATATCGTTCTCGCCGGCCACTCCGCGAGTTTCGTCCAGGCGTTCGTCCGCATCGGCCTGGTTCCGGATACGGGCTCGAGCTTTTACCTGCCGCGCGTCGTTGGCGAGGCAAGGGCGCGGGCGCTGTTGCTTACCGGAGATGCCGTGCCGGCCGTTCAAGCGGCCGAGTGGGGTATGATTTGGAAGGCCGTGGACGATGCGAGCCTGATGCAAGAAGCCGAGGCTCTGACACAACGCCTCGCGCAAGGTCCCGCGCCAGCTCTTGCCCGGATCAAGCAGCTCCTTGCAGCATCTTTTTCCAACGACTTAGATACGCAGCTTGATCTGGAGCGCGATCTACAGCGTGAGGCGGGGCGTACTGAGGATTTCGCCGAGGGGGTTCGAGCGTTTCTCGAGAAGCGGCCTGCTGCATTTTCCGGCCTGGAGTAGCGACTTTGCCCCGGAGTGGCGGCATCGTGCATTGCGTAATCCGCAACCTTTACCATTTGAGATTGTTGGAACGACGGATCGGGAAAATATCGTTCCCCTGAGCAGGAGAAGGGAGTGGGGTGATGAACATTCGTTTGACGACGAGCCTCGCGGCGATGCTACTTGCCATGGGTTTCGCAGGCCCGGTACTCGCGCAAGGCACTGACACAGATACGGGACAGGCAGCGCAGACAGCCCAACCGAAGCATCCCCGCGCGCACGCGGCCCGCGCGCACGGGAGCAGGGGCGCGTCATCATCCGACAACATGGCGGACGAACTCAACGCACAAAGCCTCGCTGCGGCGCAACAAGGCCAGGCCTTTTCGCCATCGGGAGCCGGCGGCGGCATGGGTGGCCCGGGCGGCGGCATGAGCGGCGGCGGCATGGGTGGCCCGGGCGGCGGCATGAGCGGCGGCGGCATGGGTGGCCCGGGC
>JAFAHH010000686.1 GCA_019237355.1 Acetobacteraceae bacterium
GCGGCCCCGGGTTCGCCGCCACCGTACCGGCAATTTATGTTTAGGATCTCATGTTTCAGCGGGGACAGATGGCCGAAGGGGCGGCGGCGGCGATCATGATTCTCCTCGCGCTGTGGCTGGTGCTGGTGCCCTACATCATCTAGAAGAATTGGCGCGAGCGTCGGGAGGCTGCCCGTGGCTGAAGCTGCCGGGTATGATCCGCTCGGCGCGGCGGGCACCTGGCGCCACCAGCGGGCGAAACTTGTCGTCTACACATTGCTCTGCCTGTTCGCACTCTATTACGTGCTTCCTCTGGGCGTCGTGATCCTCAATTCTTTCCGCGATCTTCCCGACATCAACCGCAACGGCCTGATCGGCCTTCCCCACAGTTTTTCGCTCAATTACTGGTCATTGGCTTGGGACAAATTTTGCGTTGGCGGCACCTGTGCAGGGATAGAACCCTTTTTCTTCAATTCGGTCTCCATGGTCGTGCCGGCGACCATCATTTCGACCGCGGTCGGCGCCGTGAACGGCTATGTTCTGGCCAAGTGGCGCTTCACCGGCTCGGAGGTTCTGTTCGGCCTGATGACCCTTGGCGTCTTCATGCCCGGCCAGATGGTTCTTTTACCTTGGGCGCGCGTGCTAGGCTGGCTTGGACTGACCAATACGACTTCTGGCCTGGTGTTGATCCATTGCGTCCAGGGATTGAGCTTCACCACCCTGTTCTGCCGCAACTATTACGTCAATATCCCCGACGACCTGATCAAAGCGGCGCGGATCGACGGAGCCGGCTTCTGGCGGATTTTTCGTAAGATCGTCTTGCCGCTGTCGCCGCCCATCCTGATCGTCACCGTTATCTGGCAATTCACCAATATCTGGAACGAATTCCTCTTCGCCGTCATTTTCTCCTCGGGCACCCATCAGCCGATCACCGCGGCGCTGATCGCACTTAGCGCCGGGGGAACGTCCGTACACCAATACAATGTCGAGAGCGCTGCCGTGCTGATCGCCGCTTTGCCGCCGCTGCTCGTCTATGTCTTCGGCGGACGCTATTTTTTGCGCGGGCTGACGCAAGGGGCTCTCAAATAACAGCTAGGCATGGCATCCCTGACGATTCGCAACCTGAACAAAACCTTCGGCTCGGTCGCCGTTTTGAAGGGCATCGATCTCGAGGTGGAGACGGGCGAATTTGTCGTGCTGGTGGGGCCTTCTGGTTGCGGTAAGTCGACCTTGCTCGCGATGATCGCCGGTCTCGAAAGCGTCAGCGCGGGTGAGATCAGGATCGGCGAACGGATCGTCAACGGGGTGGCGCCCAAAGACCGCGACATTGCCATGGTGTTCCAATCGTACGCGCTCTACCCAACGATGACCGTTCGCGCCAACATCACCTTCGGCATGGAGAGCCGCGGCGTGCCCAAGCAGGCACAGGCCGAGGCTCTCGCCCGTGTCGCCGCACTGCTCCAAATCCAGGGTCTGCTCGACCGCAAGCCGTCCCAACTCTCAGGCGGCCAGCGCCAGCGCGTCGCCATGGGAAGGGCGTTGGTGCGCGATCCCGCCTTGTTCCTCTTCGACGAGCCGCTCTCCAATCTGGACGCCAAACTGCGGGTCGAGATGCGCACTGAGATCAAAAAACTCTATCAGCGGCTCGGCCAAACAACGATTTACGTTACGCACGATCAAGTCGAGGCGATGACGCTCGCCTCTCGCATCGCCGTCATGCACCAGGGCAGGTTACAACAATTTGCCGAACCGAGGACTGTCTACGACCGGCCGGCGAACATGTTCGTGGCCGGATTTATCGGCTCGCCGCCGATGAACTTCCTGCCTGCCCAGATTTCCGCTTCGGGTCCGGCCGTCCTGGTCTTGGAGGAGAGCGAAGGGCAGGGGACGCGCCTGCCGTTGCCCGATGATGTCGCCCAATCCGCTGGCGACGGCCGTCGCGTGTTGCTGGGCATTCGGCCGGAAAACCTGACCCGCTACGATCACCGTTGGGCGGACGAAAAACCCTATCTAGGCACGATCAAAGCCCCGGTCGAGGTCGTTGAGCCGACCGGCGCCGAGACCATGGCGGTGGTGCGCATCGGAAGCCGCGAAGTCATCGCTCGCTATGAACCGGATGCAGCCCCCGCAATCGGCGAAACCGTGACGCTGGCGGTGGATATGGCCAAAGCGTGTCTGTTCGATCCCGCGACGGAAATGTTAATTTAGGGTCGGTAGATTAAACCCCCTAAGCGCGCTAGCTTAACTTAAGGAAAATCCTACAACGAAAGAGCGCAGCCTGTCCCGGAGGGACCAAACGAAAGTAGCCAGGCACGAAGTGCCTGGAAATAAGAGAAAAGTGGACCCGGAGGGACGGTTGATCTGCTCACTCGTCCCAGAGATATTTTTCGAGGAAAGGAGAATGACCCATTTGGAGGAACCTTGATCAACCGTTCCCTACGGGACTAGACGCGTCTTTTTTTCATT
>JAFAHH010000809.1 GCA_019237355.1 Acetobacteraceae bacterium
CTCGATCGCCCGCTGACGGGTGACTGGCCGTATTTGTGGCTGGATGCGACGTATCTGAAACAGCGCGAGGGCGGCCGGATTGTTTCCGTTGGAGACCAGCTTGATGCATGGGGACGCGAAGCGGCGGGCCGCTGGGGGGCGCGGCCGCGCACGAGCGGAAAAAGGCCTTCCCGGCCCACCGAAGCAGGCCGCTGTCGCCTTCTTCACTGATCTGAGCTGGCCAGCGAAGGCGAATTACCGCCCGCGGCTTCCGTTTTTCGGGAGCCGCCTCCAGCTGACACCTATAGGCTCGATGCCTTGTCATAGGGGAGGTCAGCCAGCAGCAGGCCCAAATCGCGCGCCATGTGGAGGACCCGGGCGACTGGCGCCCCCGGGCGGCCGGTATTGTAGATCAATAGGTATGGAAACCCGTTCACGGCATAGAAGCACAACGGGTCCGGGAGGAGCTCGGGCCGCCGATGTCCTAGTTGCGGCCGATGGACGATGCGCGCACCAGCTTTGGCCACCGCGGTCAGGACCGGCGGGCGAGCCGCCATCGCGCTCGTTGACGCCAATGGAAACTACAATATGCCCTTCCTTGGCGGCCTCAGCGATCGCATTGGTCTCGACAGACGGGACGGTTACCGACTCTTCGAGCAGACGCTGGTGCTCTTTTCCCATCTGCGACGCGGGTTGCACAAATGAGAAGTAGGGATAGTAGGGAACGACAGTCTCGGGGAAGGTCACAAATTGGACGCCCAGTTTGCCTAGTTGGCGGATCTTCTTCGCGACCTTATGTGACTATGAGCAGGCAATGTGAGCGCGCCTTGGCAAGAAGTGTTCTGCGCGAGCTCCGAGTCTGCGGCCACTATTTGCGCAGTGGTCTGAAGCCTGCGCGAACCTCTTCCGAAAAGAGTTGCGGCTGTTCCCAGGCCGCATAGTGCCCGCCTTCGTCAACCTTGTTGTAATAGATTAGTTTGTGATACGCACGCTCCGCCCAACTCCGGGGCGTCTGATAGTTCTCGCCGGGAAAGACGCTCACGGCAGCCGGGACCGAAACGTCGGCGGCATTGTAAAGGTTGATGTGACTCTCCCAATAGAAGCGAGCCGCAGAAACCGCCGTGTTCGTCAACCAGTAGAGCGTGAAGTCATTGAGAACATCGTCGCGTGTAAGGTCGCCTGCAGGGTGTCCATTGATCGTGCGCCCGAGCACGGCCGACGTGATCGCCGCCGCCGGCTGGCCATAACCATCACCATGGTCGAAGAGCCAGGCTGCCAGGCCAGCGGGCGAATCCGCCAATCCGTACAACGTTTGCGGGCGTGTCCCCATCATCTGTGCGTAGGCCCGTTTCTTCGTGAATAAGTCATTCAGTTGCTCGTACGCGCGCCTTTCGTCGGCCGATAAACCGGATGGTGGCAGATCGCCGCACTGGAGCGCCCTTGCAATGTCGGATGGAATGGTACCAGGAAAGTTGGTGTGAATGGCCAGCAATTCCGGAGGCGCCTGTTTAGCCATCGCAGTGCAGATACCCGCGCCCAAATCTCCGCCCTGCGATACAAATTGCGTGTATCCAAGCCGCTTCATCAGCACTACCCAGGCACGTGCTGTGCGGGCGGGGCCCCAGCCCGTAGTGGTCGGCTTTGCTGAAAACCCGAAGCCCGGCAAAGACGGAATCACCAAATGGAAGGCATCCGATGCGCTCGCGCCATGTGCTGTGGGGTTGGCGAGAGGATCGATAATCTTGAGCTGCTCGATGACCGAGCCGGGCCATCCGTGAGTGACGATGAGCGGCAACGCATTTTGATGTTCCGAACGAACGTGAATGAAATGAATGTCGAGCCCATCGATGTCGGTCATGAATTGCGGCAGGGCATTCAGTTTCGTCTCGCACTTGCGCCAATCGTAATCTGTCTCCCAATAGCGCGCGAGTTCCTGCATCGTCGCGAGCTGCACGCCTTGAGATTCATCCGGGACCGTTTCCCGGTCAGGCCAGCGGGTTACCCCCAAGCGCCGGTGTAGATCGATAAGGGCCTCTTCCGGAACGCCAATGCGGAAGGGGCGGATCGCCTTTTCTTCGATCACGGCGCCAGCATTCGCGGGAATGGTGCTGGAGGCGCCCATGGCTGCCATAGTGGCAAGCATACTGCGCCGGCTAAAGGGCACTGACCCGCTAGACATCATCATCCTCCTGGGTTCTGCTTGAAACAGCTTATACCAAGGCGTCCCTAGTCGGAACCGATGCCCGTGCGCCCCGGTTGCGCGCCACGCCGCACCTCTGCGCCTGCCAAAGTAGGCTTGCTGCAAAACTGAAGAAAATCGCAGCAGCATTGGCGACCCTCTGTGCTTCATGGCAGGGTGTCCAGCGTGCTACACCGCGCCTGAATAGGGAGGTTACTGTGGCTGAGCAAACCGAAGGTGAGAACCCACAGTTCAAGACACCGATCCCGCAGACGCCGACC
>JAFAHH010000840.1 GCA_019237355.1 Acetobacteraceae bacterium
GGGCGTTGAACATCGCAGCCTTGTCGCTGGCAATCGCGGCCTGCAGCTCGCGCACCGCGGCGGACTGGTCATCCACCTGCTGCTGCGTCGAGAACCCCTTGCTGAGGAGAGGCACATAGCGGGCGAGATTAGCTTCGGCATTCGTCAGATGCGCCTGATCGCGCTCCAGGTTTGCCTGGGCCTGGTCGACCGCGGCCTGAAACGGGCGCGGGTCGAGCTGCGCGATCAAGCTGCCCGGATGCACGGTCTGCCCCTCGGTGAAGCCGATCTTCTCGATCGTGCCAGTGACCTGGGTGTGGACGTCCACCACATTGTAGGCGACGGCCGACCCAATGCCGCTCAGCACGATCGGCATATCGGATACCCGAACCTTCTCGGCAATGACCGGCACCGGCGGAGCAGGCGCCGGCGCCCTTGGCGGCGAGCCCTTCGCGTCGAGCCACCACGCACTCAGACCGGCTAGGCAGATCACGCCGATCGTGAAACTAATCACCATGCGCCGTTTCATGTTGCTTTTCCTCCGACGATCATCGGTTCGGGAGGGGAACCGACGTCGGTGATGGCGGGGCCCGGCCGGATTAGGCCTAATTCTCCTCCACCGCCTGCGCCTCCCTGACCATTCCCTTTAGACGATGCACCTGTCCCGCGCCATTGACCATGGTGTAAGCGCAAGCCCACAATCGCCATTGCGGGCATTGTTCTCTTATTGCGGGCCGGGAAATCAATCCCTCCAATCAGTCTTGAGTGCTCAGTAATGGGATCCCTGCCGGATCAGTGTTCTCTCCGCGGTCGGCGCAAGCCGCCGAATGATGGCGTTGGAAGCGTTGGCCTCGTTATGTCACGGTCGCGGTCGCCCTGAATGATTTTCGATCAGGGCCG
Source organism: Acetobacteraceae bacterium (assembly GCA_019237355.1). Taxonomy (GTDB): domain Bacteria; phylum Pseudomonadota; class Alphaproteobacteria; order Acetobacterales; family Acetobacteraceae; genus JAFAHH01. Next base: position 880 of record JAFAHH010000840.1, read on the forward strand.
CAACAATGCCCGCGCGATGGCCAGCGCCTCGTCCCGGCAAGGGACGCTGTCCCGCTACTGCTCAGCGGATCTGGTGATCTATCCCTTGGAGTTCATGCCGTTTTCCCTTCCTTGTTCGACCAGCGGAACTCGCTGCCATCGCGCCACATCCGATGGAGAATGACAGCCAGCTTGCGAGCTACGGCCACCGTCGCCTTCTTGCCGCCGATCTTCTTGGCCAGCCGGCCACCCCAAGCCTTCAGAGTTGACCAGCGTGCGACGCGATTGAGGATAATCCCTGCTGCTTCGAACAGGTAGTTACGCAGCAGCGCATCACCGCATTTCGAAATGTGCCCGCTGCGGTCCATTTCACCTGATTGGTAGCGCCGCGGTGTCAGCCCGATATAAGCACCAACGCTTGAGGATTTGGCAAATCGTTCTGGAGCATCGATGACGCAAGTGAACGTCAATGCAACCAGAGCCCCTACTCCGGGCGCCGTCATCAAACGCCGCACGGTTTGGTTCTGGCGGGCCATGGCCACAAGTCGCCGGCTGAGAGCGTTGATTTGAGTGCTGATGGCCTGCCAGGCCGATAGAAGCGCCTCGGCAACGTTCTGCAGCGGTCCATCTGCGACCAGCGCCCGAACCCGCTCCATGAACGGTTTACCACCGCCTTTCCCGGCGATTAGACCGAAGGGCTTGAGCACACCGCGGATCTGGTTGGCCAGATCGACGCGCATCCGCACCAATTTGGCCCTTGTCGTCAGCAAGGCTCGGATTGCGTGATTATCCAAGCTCTTTACTGCGACCTCACGATACCACCCAGTGCGCACAATCTGTGCCAGCCCCAGCGCGTCGTTCCGGTCGGATTTGTTCAGTTGTAGCGACAATGCGGCCTTGGCATGCCTGGCATCCAAGCACACCACGGGCAGCCCGAGTTTCTTCAGCTCGTGCCAAAGCCAAGCCGACAGCGGGCCGCTCTCGAATTCAATACGCTCTGCTCCGGGCGCCCTGGCGCGATCACAGCTGCGATCGCCTCTGGAGTGGATGGGATTTTCCCCTGCCACAGGATCTTCCCGGTGCTATCGATGACACACATCGACGTCTGCTCCAGCGACACGTCCAGCCCGACATATTGTTTCATGCCAATCCTTTTCTACTTGCTGCTGGAGGGGACCCTGGCCCGCAATAACCCCATGTCACGATAACTCGGTCTGGCGGGCACCTGGGGTTCAGGCGAACCTGGCAGGATGAAGCCTCCTCCGAACCCGCATCACCGCCATCGCTTCCCGGCCGAGATTATCAGCCACGCCGTCTGGCTGTATCACGTGTTCAGCCTCAGCCTGCGGGATGTCGAACTGATCCTCGCCGAGCGCGGCGTGTTTCTCACCTATGAAACCGTCAGGCGCTGGTGTCGCAAGTTCGGCGAAAGCTTCGCCGACAGCATGCGGCGGCGGCGTCCCCGGCCGGGAGACCGTTGGCATCTGGACGAGGTCTTCATCCGCATCCAGGGAGCGCAGCATTATCTCTGGCGC
>JAFAHH010000844.1 GCA_019237355.1 Acetobacteraceae bacterium
CAGCAGCAGGTCCGGCTGCTTCAGCCATGAGTCGAAAAAGTTGTGTTCCACAGGGAGTTTGTGCGCAAACGCAGCCAGCTGATAGGACCGCTGTATGGTCCGCGAGTTTGCATCACCGGGACCACGAGTCGGCAACCAACATTCCTCCGGGATCTGGGCCGCAAACTCTTGCAGTGTCTGCCAGTCGAGAGGGGCTGCTCCGCCCCCGTGCTCCTCGATGCCGCAGATCCAGAGCGGGGCATTCCGACACCCGTAGCCTGGCAAGTGGCACAATCGCCTGATCGCCGCCTCCATCTCCTCACTCACCGGTGCCTCCCGTGAGTACGCAGCCACGTTCTAGCGAGAACCGTATCTAAAAAATAATTAACGCGCTTTCATGCTAAAGCTTCCCTCGAACTGATTGATTTCCTGCTGCTAAATTCCGCACACCTTTGCAGGTAGGGGGGGTGCGGCTTGCGCATTGGGGGGTAGAAGCCTGAACCACCAGGCTCACGTTGCATCAACCTGCGTGTAGCTACGATGACTGCGTAGCCAGCCGCGGTTGGAGCTAAAAGAGAAGTAAATCGGCCACTTGCGCCAAACGTGAACAACAGTTCGATCTAGGCTTTGTCTTGAAAAGGCGATCAGGCTTTCCGACGAGGCTGCCTCAGCCATCGCGCTCTAACGAACTGCACGAACCCCGGCCTCCCCCGTTTCCGCTACTCGTGCGGGCGCTATTCGCCAGACGGCATTGCCAACGTCGTCAGCCACGAGCAGCGCCCCTGAGTGGTCTATCGCGAGCCCAACTGGCCGGCCGAGCGCATTGCCTTGCGGATCAACGAAGCCCGTGAGCACATCCTCGGGCGGCTCGGAAGGGCGTCCATGCGCGAACGGCACAAAAATCACCTTGTATCCGCTACGCGGGATGCGGTTCCACGAGCCGTGCTGTGCAACGAACGCACCTCCAGCGTAATGCTGCGGCAGTAAATCCCCCTGATAGAACACAAGACCAAACGAAGCGGTGTGCGAACCAAGCCCATAATCCGGCGTAATGGCGCGGGCGACCAGGTCGGGCCGCTGCGGCCGTACCCGAGTGTCGATATGCTGGCCCCAATAGCTGAACGGCCAGCCGTAGAAGCCGCCATCTTTCACCGATGTCATGTAATCGGGCACAAGATCGCTGCCGAGCTCGTCACGTTCGTTGACCGTCGTCCACAAGGCGCCGCTCACCGGTTCCCAAGCCAATCCATTTGGGTTGCGCAACCCAGAGGCAAAAAACCGGACCCGGCGGTTCGCACGATCGATCTCCAATATAGCGGCCCGGCCGGTCTCGTTTTCCAGGCCATTCTCGCCCACGTTGCTGTTCGAGCCGACGGTGGCATAAAGAACAGAACCATTCCGGCTTGCGATGATATTCTTCGTCCAATGGTGATTGATGGGTCCCGCTGGCAGGTCGGCGACCCTTTCGCCTGGCGCCGTAATCTGTGTTGCCCCATTACGATAAGGAAAACGCAGGACCGCATCGGTATCCGCGATGTAAAGATCATTGCCAACCAGCGCCATTCCGAAAGGCGAGTTCAGTCCTTGTAGGAAAGTGGTGCGAACCGCCGCCGCTCCATTGCCGCCGATACCGCGCAGCAGCGTGATCCGATTAGCGCTTGGCCCGCCCGCGCCGGCACGGGCTATTATCAGTCGCGAAATCCAGCCCCGGATCCCTTTGCTGTCCTCCGGCCTGGGTGGGCCATTCGTTTCGGCAACCAGCACATCGCCATTGGGAAGAACATAAAGCCAACGCGGGTGATCGAGGCCGGTCGCGTACGCCTGCACCGCAAGTCCTGCTGCCGCCATCGGCGTTCCCCCAGGTGGCCAGCCTTTTGCCGGGGCGATATTGACAGTCGGAAATAGGGCGTGGCGCGGCGGCGGCAGCGCTGGGTCGGGTCCGAAACCCGCACTCACGGGCAATTTGGCGGTGTCACCGCAGCCGGCCAACGCAAGTATCAAGGCCGGAAAAACTGGGGCGATGCGCATCTTTATAGCTCCCATATGCGTTCTTCCTCGGACGCAACCCGGACCACGGTTCACCACTGAGCGCCACCGGATAGATTATCCTCAAGCGATCGCGCTTTAATGTTGCACGACAAATCCGGAGCATCAGCATGCGCGCCAGCGCGGCCGTCGCCTTAGCCCTGGGCCTTGTTTTCGCCGGGTTTGGCTGGTTGGGCCCTGTATCCCAAGCGGCGGTGCCTCAACCCGATGCTGGACGGACATATCACGCCGCCGAGGACCGCAGCGGCCGTTACTCGGTTCCCGGCCTCACCTGGGCGAACGCAGCCAGCATAACACGCGACGCCTCGTTCGATGGCGCGGTTGATGGCCGGGTCTATGCGCAGCCGCTGTACTGGCGCCCGGAAAACCGCGCTCACGGCTTGGTGATCGTGGCAACCGAAACCAACCATGTGTATGGGCTCGATGCCGCGACCGGCCACCCACTCTGGCAACGTATACTAGGCCCGCCTGCTCCACGCTCCGCCTTACCTTGCGGCAACATCAACCCCCTTGGAATTACCGGCACGCCTGTAATCGACGTCCAGGCTGGGGCGCTTTATCTGGATGCGATGGTCGACCAACAGGGGTCGCCCCACCATCTTGTATTCGGCATTCGGCTCAGCGATGGCGCGATGCTGCCGGGCTGGCCGGTTGATGTTGAGGCGGCGCTCCGCGACAAGGGCATTCGCTTTTCAGCAGCGGAGCAGAACCAGCGTGGAGCTCTGGCCCTCTCGGGCGGGCGGCTCTACGTCCCTTATGGCGGGCATTGGGGAGATTGCGGCGACTATCACGGCATGGTCGCCGGGTTCCAGCTCGATCCGCCCGGCGCTCTTGGTGCGTGGATGACGCGGGCGCCCAAGGGCGGCGTTTGGGCGCCCGGCGGCATCGCGTCGGATGGGCGTTCCCTCTTCGTCGCGACTGGCAACACTGAGGGTGCGCGCGAATGGGGCGATGGCGAGGCGATAATCCGCATTCCGCCCGACCTGCACCATTCCACCAGCCCACGTGATTACTTCACCCCCTCGAATTGGCGCGAGCTCGACCGTAGTGACACGGATTTGGGCGGCACCAATCCGTTGCCCATCGATTTGCCCGGCACGCGGCCGCTTATTCTCGCCATGGGGAAAGACGGCGAAGCTTATCTGCTTGATCGGGAGAATCTTGGCGGCATCGGTCATGCCATAGCGGTTGAGCGCGCCGCTGACGACCGGATCATAACCTCCCCCGCCGCCTATCCGGTAAGCGGGCGCATTTTCGTCGCCTTTCAATCGCGTGCGGCGTTATGCCCGGGCGGCGGTACGGGCGGCCTGGCGGCAGTCGCAATCTCTGGAACGCCGGAGCCGGGAATAACGACCGCGTGGTGTGCAGCGCTGAATGGCCGTGGTGCACCGGTCGTAACCACAACAAATGGCAAGACTGAGCCGATCGTCTGGGTCGCCGGTGCCATGGGGGATGAGCGGCTGCATGCGTTTCGCGGTGATAGCGGGCAAGAGCTGCTGCCAGCCCGCGCCGATCTTTCAATTGCGGGCGCCGCTCCTTTTGCCACGATTCTCGCCGCCGAGGATGCGCTTTACGTCGCGGGGGATGCGCGGCTTTATGCCTTTCGCTTGCGCGCGAGCCCTCCGCCCGGCACCCACTAAAGAGCAGCCCATGCTGATGCGCTTCTTTCAAAGCTTAATGCCCCGAGATCACCAGTTTGTGGACTCCTTCGTGCCGCATTCCAAGCAGGTGGTGCATGGCGCTGAGGCGTTCCGGGCTATGCTATCCGACCCAGCGCACATGCAAGCCCATTACATCGAGCTATGCCGTTTCGAAGAGGAGGCGGACCGGGTAACACGCGATACGATCCTCGCGATTCACCGGACCTTCATCACCCCATTCGACCGGGGACAGATCCTGGAATTGATTACGGCCTGGATGATACAATCGACCTCATGAAGGAGGTAGGGAGACGAGTTTTGCACTATGGCGTCTCCTTCACGCCTGAGATGCTAGGTATGGCCGATTGCGCGGTGCGGGCCACGATCGCCATCCGCGATGGAATTCCACTGCTCGAGAGCATCGGCAGCAATGCCGGGCGGCTGACCGCGATGCATAGCAGCGGCAGCGGGTGCTTAAGCTAATTTAGCCGATCAGCTCGACCAGTTCCGAGTAAGGGCGGAGCAAGGGATCGGCCGTATAGAGGCGCAGCGGTTCTGTGATGGCCTGTGCTACCAAAATTCGATCGAACGGATCGCGATGGTGCAGTGGCAGTTCTGCAACGAGCGCTGCCGCTGCAGAACGGATCGGCAGTTCCTCAAACCCGGCTTCGCGGGCGGCATGCGCGATCTCGGCCGGGCGGACAGCAAAGTCCACCCGGCCAAGCCGGGCCTTGATGGCGATCTCCCAGATGCTCGCCGCGCTGAAGAATACGCCGGTTTCCGGATCCTCGAGCAATGCCCGCGTGGCTTGGTCGAGTCGACCTTCCTCCGCGAGCGCCCATAGTAGAACGTGCGTGTCGAGTAGGACGCGCATCAGCGTCCTTCGAAGGGCTCGAGCTCCTCATTTGGCAAAGGGGCATCGAAATCAGCCGGCACCCGGAGCTTGCCCGCTAAGGTCCCGAGCACGCGCCGGGGTCGCCCGGCATGCAGCGAGACTAGCTTCACGATGGGCTTTCCGGCCCGGCCGATCACGATCTCTTCGCCAGCAGCGGCATTCTCCACCAGGCGCGAGAGCTGGGTTTTTGCTGCGTGGATATTGATGAGCATTACGGCCTCAGAACTGGACTAAGTTTAGCTCATATAGGGGCCGTAACTCAGGTTGTCTAGTTCAGAGGTTCGTCTCGAAAGGCTGCCCGCGAAAACGCGGCAATCCCTTATTTCTTGACTTGGCCCTGATCGGTGGAGGGGGCGACCTTGGTTCCGCGCGGGCCTTCTCCGCTCTCTTGTGTCGTCACCTTTGGCGGTGAGCCCGGTTCCGTCGATGGACTGAGATAATGGCCGCGCTGCCCTGCACCGCTCTCGGCCGCGCCGACCTTTGGGGGCGGTGCGCTTAGATCCTGTTTTTGAGGCTGACCAGTTTGTTGCGCCCAGGCTGGGGCACCGAAATTCGCCCCAGCGAGGATTGCCGCTAGATAAGCGAAAGACGTGATGAACTGCCGTGTTCGCATCGTTGTCCTCCCGCTAGAGCATGATGGCGCACCTGGAAACCATCATGCTTAGCTTTGGTTTGAGAGCGCGATTTGGGGCTTTCCCGATGATCCGGCTCAAGCCATCGCGCTCGGTATCCCGCCCCCAAAGTTCGCACTCGTATCGGTAGTGGATGGATAGCGAACCGGGGCACCAATCTTTAAGAGCCGAAGGCGAGTGAGGTTCCGGAACTCGCAGGCGAAATTCCGGAACCGCCACGCTTAGCGTTGCGCCTCAGAGCGGCGCAGCGCAAACACCCAAACCACGCCGCCTTGCGGGACATCGGGATTGATCCCTTTGAGCCCGGCCTTGGTCAGCGAGTCCTGGATGCGCTGAGCGTCAACGCCCCAGCCGGACTGCACCGCAATGTATTGGGTGCCATCGACCTCATAGGAGACCGGCATGCCCGTGATGCCGGAATTGGTGCGCTGCTGCCAGAGCAAATCGCCCGTCTTCGCATCGAAGGCGCGGAGATAGCGATCGTTCGTGCCGCCAACAAACACGAGGTTTCCGGCCGTCGATAGGACGGAGGCAAACAATTGCGCCGGGAACTTGTGCACCCAAGCCTGCTTGCCCGTAGAAAGGTCCCAAGCCTGCAGCTCACCGAGGTGATCGCCTCTGACCACAAGACCGAGCTTACTCAGGTCGGCGTCGGTATAAAGCTGCCCCGGCTCGTAGGGCGTCTTCTTCACGGCGAAGGTACCACACATATTATTGATAGCCGGAACGTACAGCATCTTGGTGCTATCGCTGTAGGACGGCGAGGGCCAATCCTTGCCGCCCCATAAGGATGGGCAGAACTCAGCCGCGCCCTCTTTTAACGACGGCTTGCGCTTTGGATCGTAAGTCGGCCGCCCGGTCTTCTCATCGATGCTGGTAATTATCGTGTGCAATACATAAGGCTGCCCAGAGACGAATTCGATGCCGTTATCTTTTTGCTCAAGGACCCAGAGAATGCCGTCGCGGCCTGGGTGGACGAGGCTATTGATGGAGCGGCCATTATGCTGCAGTTGAACGAGCAGCGGCGGGTCGACCTCATCCCAGTCCCAGGAATCGTTGTAATGATATTGGTGATACCCAACTATTTTGCCGGTATCCGGATCGAGCGCGATCACCGAGCTCGTGTAAAGATTATCGCCCGGATGCGCGTCACCGGGCCACGGTGCTGCGTTGCCGACCCCCCAATACGCAATCTTGCGCTTCGGGTCATAATTCCCGGTCAGCCAGACCGAGCCGCCGCCGTTCTTCCAATCATCGCCCTGCCATGTGTCGCTGCCGGGCTCCCCCGGCGCTGGGATGGTGAAGGTGCGCCATAGCTCCTTGCCATCATTAGCGTCGAAGGCGGCAACATAGCCGCGAATCCCAAATTCGCCGCCCGAGCCACCGACCATTACCTTGCCATCCACGACAAGCGGCTCGAGAGTCATATACTGGCCCTTTCGGAAATCCTGGACCTTTTTGACCCAAAGCTCTTTGCCCGTTTTGGCGTCGAGCGCGATTAACATGCAGTCGGTTGTTGCAAGGAAGAGCCGGTCCTGCCAAAATGCGACCCCGCGATTGGTGGGATGCAGCTGAAACAATTCCTCCGGCAGCGGGTGCTTATACCGCCAGATCAGCTCCCCTGATTTTGCATCAAGTGCAATGACCTGTGCCTGCGGCGTGGTTATGAACATCACGCCGTTATTGACCATCGGCGGAGATTCATGGCCCTCATTCACACCAGTGGAAAACGTCCATACGGGAACCAGGTCTTTAACGTTGGTATTGTTTATCTGGTTGAGCGGGCTGAACAAATGGCCGTCATACGTGCGGCGATAGAGCAGCCAGTTGCCAGGCTCCGGGTTCTCCAGCCGTTGCTGCGTGACGGGACTGTAGTTCTGGACCTCGCCGGCTTTGGCTGGCGTAAGTGCAGTACTGCAGAGCAGCCCGGCGACAAGCGCCGATGCCTTTGTCAACGCGGTTCGCTGCATTTTAGACGTCCTCCTTGGTTTTGATTGCGGCTCATCCGGCCGCGCGGTAAGCCGGTGAAAGTTAGGTCGCGGCCGGCGCGCCGAGCTTCCCGATGAATGCATGGGAAACGACCATTGTGCCGCCCTCCATTTTCAGCGGAAGCTGGGCCAGCGGCCTTGTTGCTGGCCCGAACACATTCTTACCTGTAACGGGCTCGAACTCCGACTCGTGACACGGACAATACAAGGTGTGTTTCTCTTCGCGCCAGCCGACTAC
>JAFAHH010000895.1 GCA_019237355.1 Acetobacteraceae bacterium
TTCACCGATAACTTTGAATCGACCTCGACGGATCCCGGGTCACTCCTCGTCCGAAGAGGAGGACGCACGGACGTCATCTGCTGCTGGCTTGATCCGGAACCACGCGGCATAGAGCGCAGGAAGGAACAGCAGGATCAGCACCGTGCCGCCCGCCGTGCCGCCGATCAGCGTATAGGCCATCGATCCCCAAAAGGCGGAGTGCGTGAGCGGGATGAAGGCCAGGACGGCGGCAAGCGCGGTCAGGATCACGGGCCTTGTCTTGGGTTCGCGGTCACTGCGAATACTAAGCTCGTATCGACTTCGACAACGTACTGAAATGACGAGGTTTTGCTTTGGCGGTCGGCAGAAAAACTCAAAAACCCTGGACACTGGTGAGTGCCGAGTTCTTGGCCGGTTTTCGCTCCTTGTGACCATATTTTACCCGTATCTTGAACCTACCCCATGTAGGGGTCACCGCACGATTTATGGAATGGCCCGCCCCTTCGTCCCAGCAGCCGATAGAGTTGTGGGCGACCGGAGGGAAGGGAGACACAACGGATGCAGATCGCGGTCTTGGGGATCGACCTTGGCAAGAACAGCTGCAGCCTGGTGGGGCTGGACAGCAGCGGTGCCGTGATCAAGCGCCGGCGCATGCGACCTGCGAGCATCGCAGCCTTCGCCGAACGCCTGCCGCCCTGCATTATGGCGATAGAGGCGTGCTGCGGCGCGCATCATCTTGGCCGTCTGCTGGTCCGCCAGGGACATTAGGTCCGGCTGATGTCGCCCGAGTATGTCCGGCCGTATGTAAAGGCTCAGAAGAACGATGACCGCGATGCCGAAGCGATCGCGGAGGCGGCCACTCGGCCGACGATGCGATTCGTTGAGCTGAAGAGCGAGGAGCAGCTCGACATGCAGACGCTACACCGCGCTCGTGACCGCCTGGTGGGCGAGCGGACGGCGTTGATCAACCAGCTGCGGGCGATTCTTCTCGAGCGTGGGATCACAGTTCCGCAAGGCAAACACAAACTCGAGCAGCATCTCGCGATGTTAATGAGCGAAGCGGAGATGGAGAGCCTCACTCCGCGGCTGAATTTGCAACGCGAGCTCGGAATGACCAGGCCGCTCGGCGCTTAGCCACCATTCCGGGGATCGGGGTGCTGAACGCGACTGCGCTGGTTGCGGCGATCGGTAATGGTGCAGCGTTCGGACGCGGCCGGGATTTGGCGGCCTGGCTTGGGCTGGTACCCAGACGGATCACCACGGGGGGCAAGCCTCGGCTCATCGGCATCACGAAACGCGGCAATAAGTACTTGCGCAAGCTTCTGATTCACGGCGCCCGAGCAGCCCTGCCACATCTTGCGGCGAGCGCGACGCCACTCGGTAGTTGGTTACGAGGTCTGATGGTGAGGGTACACAAAAACGCCGTTGTCGTCGCGCTGGCGAACAAGCTGGCACGGATCGCCTGGGCGGTACTTCGTCGCGGCGAAAGCTTCACAGCCGGGCAGGCTGCGCCGGTTTAATTCGGATTGAGCTTAGTCACGCTCATAACGACCGACTTAGTTACCGATGCTTGCGGGTGGTGGAAACGAGATGGCCTGACAGTCGACCGGCGTTTCGGAATCCTGGTTTGAACGATGGCGCAGATTGACGCCGTACGATTTATGAGGACCGGAACGCGCGGCTCTCCATCTTGGCCACGGCAACGCCGAAAGGCCGGATACGTTGACGCAGACTGATCAGAGCCGGATCAAAAACCACTTGCAAACGGGGCGGGCCATACGTTGTTCAAAACTGATGGGGTGGACGGCGCCCGCTCGCGGCATCGCGATGTGCCAGGGTGGTCGCCGCAGAGCGCCACAATGAGGGGAGCCGTCCACCATGCAGCCTACCACGATCGGTCTTGACCTGGCGAAGCACGTTTTTCAGCTCCACGGGGTGGCGGGAGACGGCCAGTGTCGCACACGACAACAGGAGAGGGCCATGGTCACGCTGAAAATCCGCCACGGGACGACCTATCGCTACGGCAAACGCGTCAGCCTGGGCCCGCATCGCCTCATGCTTCGGCCGCGGGAGGGCCGCGAACTCCGTCTCCTGTCAATGGAACTGGCCGTCGAGCCGCATGCGATCGTGACCTGGACGCAGGACGTTGCAGGCAACATGGTGGCGATCGCAACTTTCCAGACCATGGCCGACAGCCTCGTCATCAATAGCATCGCCGAACTGGAGCTTGATGCTGT
>JAFAHH010000901.1 GCA_019237355.1 Acetobacteraceae bacterium
TGCAACGATCTCGGTCCCGGTACCCTTCTCCTTGAGGCGCACGGCCTCTTCGACCGCGATCTCATCGAAGGGGTTCATGGACATTTTCACCCCGGCGGTCTCAACCCCTGAGCCGTCGGCCTTGACGCGAACTTTGACGTTGTAATCGACAACCCGTTTGACTGGGACCAAGATTTTCATCGAAACGACCGCGCGCTGCTGGTTGGGTTTATTGACGCGCACAAACGGCGGCGCCGCTCATTCGCGCCAGCAAGAGGCAAGGCAGAGCTTAGGCAGCACGCGATGGGCTGTCAAACAGTCGTTGGCCGCTGCCGCTTAGGGCCGCAGCAGGCTCACTAACAGCACGAACAGCAGCAGTGCGGCGGCCTGTAAAATGACCCGCCAGCGCATCAGCATATTCGACCGCTCTGGATCCCGGCCGCCCTGCGCCAAGCCGAACAACCCGGCGAACAACACACCCAGCACCGCGAGCATGAGCAAGGCGACCGGCACAAAGAGGATTGCCTTCATGCCCTAGAGATAATCCCTTTCTGGGACGTTACACGCCGCGTCAGAGATTTTATTTGAGTTCATTGCGCCGTACAGTTGACCCCCAGGCCTCGCTTGTGGTCGGACCGGCAAATGAGCCGCTTGTTCCTAATCGCAATCCTAGTAGTCCTGGCGGCTTGGCATCCTGCCTGGGCCCAGCTTGGCGCACCAAGGACGGCGCCGCCCACCCAGAGTGCGCCGTCTCAAACTGCGCCCGCGCCGCCGGCCGCTGCTCCACCGGCGATAGCACCGGCGCCAAAGCCGCCAGCGCCAGCTTCCGCCGCACCGCTCACGCCAGAGCAGCTCGATCAGCTTGTGGCCACTTTGAAGGATGATCAGAAGCGCGCCCAGCTTATCGCCACGCTCGAAGCGCTCGCCAAAGCTGCGCCGCCCGGGGAGGGGGGCAATGCGACGCCGAAGAAGGAGCTGAGGATTCCTCTCGCCCCAGGTAGCCTGGGGGCCCAAGTGCTCGAAAGCACCAGCGGATTTCTCACCCAGATCGAAGCCGAAGCGGTCTCGACGTTCGGTGCGGTGCGCAGCATCCCCTCCTTCTGGAGCTGGCTCATCACTATGACGACCGATCCACTCGCGCGCGAGCGGCTGTTTGATACGGCCTGGCGCCTTGCAGTAGTGCTGGTCGCCGGGTGGGCTGCGCAACGGGGTGGGGCCTGGGCTCTCCGCCGGCCGTCAGAGGCGCTCCTCGCGATCACGCCCGACCACGCCGGCGACAATTCCCTCACGGAGGCCGAGGAGGAGACCCCCAGCGGGGCTGGCGGTTCGCGAGCAGTGCAACTCGCGCGGCGGACCCGGCCTTCGGCATTGGCCATGCTGCGGCGGATGCCCTATGCGCTCGCCGGGTTGGTGTTGAATCTTATACCCGTGCTGGTCTTCGCCATTGCCGGGCACGTCGCTGCGACCGCTATTGCGGATACGCGGCAGACCCGGCTTGTTCTGCTGGCTGTGGTCGATGCGGTGATTCTTTGTCAGGTGCTGCTTTGCATCGCCCGGATGATGTTCTCGCCGTCGGAAAGAAACTTGCGCTTGCTGCTGGTCTCCGACGAAGGCGCGAGTTACGGGATGCGTTGGACCCAGCGAATCGTGGTGGTCAGCATCTTTGGCTACACGGCGGCGCAAGTCGGCCTGCTGTTCGGGCTTTCACCTGCGGCGTATGTGGGGGTGCTTAAGGCGGTTAGCCTGATCGACCACGTGTTCCTATGCATCATCGTCATCCAGAAGCGCCAAGTCGTCGCGCGATGGATCCGTGGCCGGGCGGAGGAGGAGGGGATTGCCGCGATCTTGCGGAGGCGCTTCGCCGCCACCTGGCATTGGGTTGCGGTATTTTACATCATCGCACTCTGGCTGGTTTGGGCGGTGGAGCTGCCCAATGGACCCGTGCTCCTCCTACACTTTTTCATCATCACTACCTTCGTGGGGATCGGCGCCCGGGTCACTCTGATCGTGGTGCTCGGCAGCCTGGACCGGAGCTTCCGGATCAGTCCCGAGGCAGCCCAGCGCTTTCCGGGACTGGAGGCGCGGGCCCGTGTCTACCACCGCTTGCTGCGGACCGCGCTTTCCTTCCTGGTTCTGGGCTCAGCAATTGGGTTCCTGCTGGAATTTTGGGGTGTCGACGTGTTCGGGTGGCTGGCCGACAGCCCGCTCGGGGAACGGGTCGTCTCAGCCCTGATCACCATTGCGGTTTCGGTGCTGGCGGCGTTGGCGGTTTGGGAACTGGCCAATGCCGCGGTGGCCCGCCGACTCGCACGCCTAAGTGCTGAGGGGCACTTGGCGCGATCCGCCCGGCTGCGCACGTTACTTCCCCTGGTGCGCACACTTCTGCTGGTTACGATAGCAATCATTGTCGGCCTGATGGTGCTTAGCGAAATTGGCGTGAATATCGCGCCTCTGCTCGCCGGCGCCGGGATTGTCGGTGTCGCAATCGGCTTCGGTTCGCAGAAGCTGGTGCAAGACTTGATTACGGGCCTGTTCCTGCTGCTGGAGAATGCGATGCAGGTCGGGGATTGGGTCACGGTCTCGGGGCTCTCGGGCACGGTCGAGAACCTCTCGATGCGCACGATCCGCCTGCGAGCGCCTGATGGCTCGGTGCACATTATCCCGTTCAGTGCGGTTACCAGCGTAACCAATACGAACCGGGGTTTCCGGAACGCGCTGATCAGCGTCGATGTGGCGTACCGGGAGGATACAGACCGGGTCAGCCAGGTGCTAAAGGACATCGTGTCGGAGATGCGCAAAGAACCTGGTTTTCGGGACCAGATCCTCGGGCAGTTCGAGCTTTGGGGGGTGGACCGCGTGGATGCGACCAGCGTCACGATTGCCGGCCAGATCGTCTGCACCGATGCCGGCCGAGATCCCGTGCAGCGGGAGTTCAATGGCCGGGTAAAGAAAAGATTTCAGGAGCTTGGGATCGAAATGGCGCTGCCCACGCACAACGTGGTTTTGCAGGAGGCGTCTCCGGCCATGCCGGTGCGGCGCCATTTTGCGCCTGAACAGCAAGCTGCCCAATGAGCGATCTTGTAACTCAAATCCGGCGTGACGGTTACGCCTTTGTCGATGGCCCGGCGATGCGCGCCATTTTGGAAGCCAATGGCTCGCTCGCCGATTGGGAGGCCTTTGCCGCAAGCTGGGGCGATCTTGGGCTGGATACATATATGGCGGATGGGGGCCGGTACCGGAAACGGCGGTTCGCCGCCTATCGGGCCGGGCCGGATGGTATCGGGCGGAAAACGCACCAGCCGCATTATCAGAGCCGCGATTACAACCCGCTGCATGGGGACATTGAGCGCTGGTTCGAGCCCGTTCTGCCTGAAATCGGGGCGGGGCCGAGCATGCAGACAATCTTACAAACCTGCCGCGGCCTGTTCGATCAGCTTACGCCGGGGGCCAGTTGGCACATCGAAGTGCACCAGTTCCGGATCGAGGCACGGGTGGAGGAGGAGGGGAGGCCCACGCCCGAAGGCATGCACCGCGATGGGGTGGATCACGTCTTGGTGCTGCTCATCCATCGCGAGAATATCCGCAGCGGCGTTACCACCATCAACGATCTCGAAGGCCACGTCCTCGGGAGTTTCACCCTGGCCCAGCCATTCGATTCGGCGTTGGTCGATGATCGCCGGGTGATGCATGGGGTGACCCCGGTCGAGCCGGTTGATCCGGAGCGGCCCGGGTTTCGGGACGTGTTGGTGGTGACCTTCCGGCGGGAGGATTAGGTTCATCGGCTGCTGAGTGGCGGCGAATGAGGCGGACGCGAGACAGCGGCCTTCAGCGCGCTTCAAGAATGAGCGGAGCCTTCGGCAGGTCGTGCGCATCCCATGCCTCCCAGCCGCCGCGGTACCAATAGACATTCCGGTATCCGAGCGCCACCAAGCGCAAGGCTGCGTTTCGGGCATACCAGCGATTGATGTTGTAGCTGAAGACCACGATGGGGTGCTCGCGATCGTCGCCCAGCAGCTCATGCATCGTGCGCCGCAGTTTCGCCTGGATCTCGTCATCCATAGTCCCGCCACCTGGCATGTCGATATGCACTGCGCCCGGGATCGTCGGGTTGAATCGCGGTTCCACCGTCGTCAGAACAAGCGGTTTGCTCTCGGCCAATAGGCGCTGCATCTCTTCCGTGCGGATCGTCTTGGCGCCAGGGACGCTCATCGGCGTCGGCTCATCTGCTCTCGTGGACTCGCGCAGTTCGGCAGTCGATGGAACGCCGCTGTCGGCTTCCTCGTCGAGATGATCCCGCAGCCCCGCGCGCCGCAGGCCTTCAGCGATACGCTGTTCCTGACGAATATGCGCAGGATCAGCATAGTGAGGAATGCCCCGCATCCACGAGCGCACGGTCGTATCCATCCCCTGCTTAGATTTCATCGCCTCCGATAACAGCCGGTGGGCATCGTCAAGCCGATTGCTGAGGGCATAGGCGCTGGCGAGCAGAAAGCGCGCCGTTCCGTGCGGATCGACAAGCGGCAAATCCAGGCCCGGCGTTTCGGGCAGTAGCTGGGTGTCCGTCTGCAGCGACTGCTCGAGCCAGCTGATCGCGTCGTTATCCCGTCCGACATCCAGTAACAGACGGCCGAGATTCACCTCTAGTACCGCAATATTGGGCGTGCGGGGATTGAGCCGCACCGCCTTCTCGAGAAGGGGAATCGCCGGTTCGGGCGGTCCCCAGGGCAGCTCGAGCAGATTCTGGTCTGGGCGGCGATTCCTGCAGCGCTGGAGTCGACCTCCAGCAGTGTGCGGAACGTTGCGGTCGAGTCCGCCCATTGTTGTTGCCTTCGTTGCAGGAGGAATTTCGCGATCAACACATCCGGCGATCCCGGGGCTCGCTGTTCCGCCTTCGCGATTAATTGGGCGGCGCGGTTTCCGAATACCTGATCATTGAACAGGCGAAGCAACATCGATGCGACGCCGGCTATCGCAGGGACCGACTCTGGGTCCAGCTCGAGCGCTTGCTCGTAAAGCCCGGCCGCAATCATATAATGCGCCAAGGTCGGCGGCTGATTGAGCGTGGAGCGGGCACGCATGACCAGGTCGAAAGCGGCGGGGTTGCCCGCATGGGCCTTTGTGTTCCGCAACGCCTCCACATCGACGAGATTTACATTCAGCGCTGAGCCAATGCGCTCAACAATGGCTTCTTGGCCGGCGCCGAGATCGCGTATCGGCTCGTCGAACCGCTCCGCCCAGACATGTGCCCCCGTATCCGTGGACACGAGCTGCGCGTTCACACGGACGACATCGCCGAGTTTACGCACGCTGCCTTCGACCACGTAGCGCGCGCCGAGCTGCCGGCCGGCCTCCCGCACGTCAACGGCCCGGCCCTTGTAGGTGAAGGCGGATTCCCGAGCGATGACGAGAGCGCCGGCCAAGTGCGAGAGATCCGTGGTCAGGTCCTCGGCAATCCCATCGGCAAGATAGGCCTGCTCGGGATCGCCGCTTAGGTTCTCAAGAGGTAGGACAGCGATCGACAACGGTTCGCCGGTCGTTTCGCTGGACAGGTGGACAGGCCCCGGCATTGCCCCCGCCTCGTGGTGATGTTGGCGGAACCACCATGCTCCGCCTCCCAAGGCGAGCAGGAGCAACCCAACTAGGGCAAACCCGGCAAGCGCACTTTGTCGGCGGGAGCGGCGAGCGTCTGGAATGGTAGCCGACCCAGCGGCGCTATCGAGGCGCAGCACGAATGCCTCTACCGGCCGGGCGATGTTCTTCAGAGAAAGCGCCCCGAGCGGCTCAAAAGGCAGGCTCAACCTGCCGCGCACGTGGTCGTACACGGCACGGCTGACGCATACTCCGCCGGCGGGACAAACCGCCTGCAATCGGGCGGCGATGTTGATGCCATCGCCATAGATGTCGATTGAATCATCTTTAACGATATCGGCAATCTCGACGCCGGCACGAAGCCGGATCACCCGGTCGGGCGGCGCGTCACCGTCGTACTCGGGAACCCGCCGCTGGAAGTCGATGGCGCAACGTACCGCGGCAGTGATGCTCGGGAACTCGATCATCATCGAGTCGCCGGCGGTATTCACGACCCGCGCCCCATGCCGGCGGATTTCCGGATCGATGAGCTCCTTGCGCAGGAGGCGCAGCCGATGCACCGTTCCCTTATCGTCGAGCCCGATCAGGCGGCTATAACCGACGACATCAGCAAACACCACCGCAACGAGCTTGCGCGCGTCGCGAATGGCGGACTCGTCTGTTCCGTTCCCAGGCTCTCTCTCCATGGCGGATCTGTGTCGGCCAAGCACGCGAGTATATCCAGAACCCATCCCGTTTGAAAGAACATTCCCGGCGCTGCTCGAATTAACCCTGCGCTGCAGGGGATGCGGCGGGACCGGGCATCAACTCGCCGTGACGTGACCCATCGTTCTCGGCAATCGATAGGGCGATTGGCATAATCCGAGCCGTGACGAAGAGTGTCATGCCAAGCAGAAGCAGGTGCTGTCCTCCCGCGATTCGATGATCCGGGCAGTCTTCCCGGCGTAGGAGTCCCCACTTGAGGAGCAGGCCGAGCGCGCCGCTGGGAAGTCACGTCCCAACCGAAAGGAGCAGGTTATGTTGAATGCGACGACCCTTCTCGCGGATGAACTGGGCCGGAAACTGTCTAGTGTCTTTCTGCGCAGCTTTGGTAAGGGTTATGAGGAGATTGCGGCCCGGCTCGATGAAGCGGCGCGGCTCGTTATCGAACGGCTCGCTACCAGCGATGCCCTCTTCCATAATGCGGAACACACTGCATTGGTAACACTCGTGGCCCAGGATATCTTGCGAGGATCTCGACTAACTGTGAATGTCACAGCTGACGATTGGCTGCATTTTATTGCTGCGGCCCTTACACACGATATCGGTTACTTGCGTGGAATTTGTATCGAGGACAGCGCCGAACGGCAGGTTATCGATACCGCAGGAAATACCGTGTCTCTGCCCCGAGGTGCTTCCGATGCGTACCTCGCTCCCTATCATGTTTTTCGCTCCCAGGTGTTTGTGCTGGAGCGGTTTAGATCTCATCCTCTGATTGATGCTGACCGGGTTGCTCGGGCCATTGAGCTGACTCGCTTTCCAGTACCAGACGATGGGGATCATGTGGAAACCGATACCGAGGCTGGTTTACTTCGCGCGGCAGACCTTATTGGACAACTCGCCGATCCACTATATCCGCGAAAGCTCAACGCACTGTTTTACGAGTTTGCTGAGACTGGAATCAACGGGAAGCTCGGGTATGCCACTCCCGCTGATGTTGCTGAGCGATACCCCGGCTTCTTCTGGAGCAAGGTAGAACCATACATTGTTGACGCGGTACATCATCTTGAATTGACAATGGAAGGGCGTCAGTGGGTCGCACAACTCTATAGCAACGTGTTCGCGATCGAGCATCATCGCCAACACATGGGGCCACAATTATCCGCCTCACTCGCAAATCCCGAGGGCAAAATGCCGAGTCGTAGATTGGCCGGAATTCGACGTCGCATCGACGCGCCGGCGGCGGCCTCACCATGAGATTCATGGCATGCCTCCGCGAACCGGGCTTTGCCAACGATCTGCCCTTCAGCGCGCATTCCATCGTGCTATGTGAGACGTTACACGGCGTAACGCGCCGCGATCCACAATTTTTGCCACGTTGGGAGTACGACACGCTCGGCCGGGTGCTCCCAGCCGCGCTGCTCCAGGCGGTCAAGCAAGGCTGCGTAGGTGGCGCCCATAAGCCGGGCCGGCTTCATCGCCCTGCTATCACATCGCTCCATCGCCGCCTGGGCGGCGGCGAAATGCTCGCGCGCAAGCGCCGCGACATGGGCGCACACCCTAAACAGCCCCGCCGATTGCAGCGCTGCCGTGGGATCACGGGAAACGCCCTCGGCGGTTAGCCATTCGCGCGGCAAATAGAGCCGCCCGCGATCCGCGTCCTCCTTCAAGTCACGCAGAATGTTCGTGAGTTGCAGCGCACGGCCGAGATGATGCGCCACTCGATCGGCGTCGGGCGAGGAATCCCCGAACGCACGGACCGCGAGGTGCCCGACTGCCGCGGCCACGCGCTCGCAGTAGAGATCGAGCGTCGCTAGGTCCGGCGCCACAATCGGTTCACCTGCATCCATTTCCATGCCATCGATAACGGCTAGGAAATCTTGGCGGCGCAGGCCGAAGCGCTGCACCGCGGGCAAGAGAACTCGCGTAACCGATTCATTCGCTACGCCGTGATACAAGCCCTCCACTCGCGCGCGCCACTCGGCCAAGAGCTGCAGTTTCTGCTGATAGGGAGTATCGCCGTCGGCAATGTCGTCGACGACGCGGCAGAAGGCGTAAACACCGTACATGGCCTGGCGCCGGTCTTCCGGCAGGACACGCATGCCGCGGTAGAAGCTCGTTCCCGCCTCGCGCACGATTGCCTCGACCTCGGCGAGATTCGCCGGGGAGGCGCCGAGCCCCGTCATGCAATGAACCGCAACGCCGCGAATACGCTGCCCGCGGCATCCCGCTTGGTTAGGCGCACGCGAGAAGCCAGCGGATCCCCCCTTCGCAGGCGGCCAGCAAGCCGATGCGCTAGGCCGACAATAACCCCGGTTTCCATCCGCAAGCGCCGATTGCGAGTGACGCGGGGTAGGCCCTTTGCGTGCCGGTTCAGCAAATCGATTTGATCGAGCAGGACATTGAATACGCGGCGCAGCCCCGGCGTCTCCGTGGGGAGCCGCACATCCTCAACCGAGGCGCGCTCCAGCGTGAGCAGGTCTTCAGGCAGGTAGCATCGGTCCAACCCGGCCAGGTCACGCGCACAGTCCTGTAGATGGTTCAGCACTTGCAGCGAGGCACACAGGGCGTCGGAAGGGGAGTAGGTCGCCGGGTCTTCCCCGTGCAGATCGAGCACGTACCGTCCGACCGGCATGGCGGAGTAGCGGCAATAATCAAGCAATTCGTCCCAGCTCGCATAACGGCGCTTCAGCGCGTCCTGCCGGAAGGCAATCAGGAGATCGGTGGCATGCCGCGCGGTGACGCCGGTTTCTGCCAGGCTCGCGCGCAGCCGAATCGCGCTGGGTGAGCCGGAGTTGCGGCGGCCCAGCAGCACGTCTTCCATTACATCCAGCCGGGCAATCTTATCTTCAGCAGCAAGAATGGAGCTGTCGGCGATATCGTCGGCGTTACGGGCGAAGGCGTAATAGGCGTGTACATGCGGGCGCAAAGAGCGGCTGATCAGAATCGAGCCGACCGGGAAGTTCTCGTCGCCTCGATCCTTGCCGGACCATTGCTCCACCGTCGCCGCGGCCATGCTCATGCGCCGGCACCCTGATAGGCCCGGTCTTTCCAGACCACCCCTGGTCCGAACATGTAGTTCCAAGCAGAACTGATCGTCGCTGCGAGATAGAAGAGGGCGATGGCGGGTAGCAGCACCCCGCTAAGCCATCCGCGTCCGTAACGGCGCAAGGTGGGCTGGAAAGACCACGCCATGCAACCCCATGCCGCGAACCCAAACCAGCGCGCAGCGTGGTGGCCAAACAGCGCCGCCAGCGGGGGCACGATCCAGGTAAGCCCCATCACGGCGATACAGAGGCTCAGCAGCCAAGGCGAGAACCGCAATTGCACATAGGCGGTGCGTGCAACCATTCGCGAGATATCGGCAAAGCTGGGATAGGACCGGATACTGCGCGCGAGAGCGCTATGCCCGAGCCAGATCCGGCCGCCGCGCTTGACGGCGGCCGCAAGGGCCACGTCGTCAATTAACGCGCCCCGCACAGATGCCAGGCCGCCGATGCGGTCCAGCGCCCGGCGGCGGATCAGAATCATGCCGCCCGCCGCGGCTGCGGTCCGGCACAGCGGATCATTTA
>JAFAHH010000081.1 GCA_019237355.1 Acetobacteraceae bacterium
CGCCGTCTTTACCCGGGATGGGATCGAAGCCGTGCTGCTGATCGGGCTTGCCGTATGGCTGGGCGTGTCGGGCACCGATCTCGAGCGAGGGACGCTGAGCCTACGTCGGTACTCGCTTGCTGGGGTCCTCATTGCGCCCAACCAGGAATCCGCCATGACGCGTTTGCTACAGGGCCGGCCCGACCTGGCCCGCTTCTATCTGCCGCGCTGGCTCCGAGACCGCGCACAGTGATCCGGGTCGCCGTGATCGATTACGGGAGCGGCAATCTCGCCTCGGCCTCGCGCGCGCTGAGCCGGGCGGCTGATCTAGCTGGGCTGGCAACGGCGGTGACCGTCACCGCCGACCCAGCGGAGGTGGCTCGCGCCGATCGCATCGTCTTACCCGGCCAAGGCGCGTTTGCCGATTGCGCCCGCGGCCTGGCTGCCCGGCCCGGTCTTTGGCCCGCGATAGACATGGCAACCGAAGCCGGGACACCGTTTCTCGGCATCTGCGTCGGGATGCAACTCATGGCCGAGCGGGGCTTGGAACACCAACTCACTCGGGGCTTTGGGTGGATAAAGGGCGAGATCTCGCGACTCGAAGCACCGGGACTAAGGCTCCCTCACATGGGATGGAATGCGCTCGAGTTTGTCCCGAACACGCATCCGCTGCTCGAGGGGCTTTGGCCGGGTGACCATGCCTATTTCGTCCATTCCTATGCTCTGTCCGGCGGCGATCCCCATCAGGCGCTGGCAATCTCCGACTATGGTGGGCGCGTTGTCGCAATGGTCGCGGCAGGCAATCGGGCCGGCACCCAATTCCATGTGGAAAAAAGCCAGGAGGTTGGCATTCGCATCCTCATGAATTTTCTTCGCTGGGTGCCCTGATCATGTCCGATGTCGCCGATCCGCCCATGCCCGCCTCGGATGGCCGATCGCCAGGCCATGTTCTTACGGTGGAACGCCTCGTCGAGTGCTCAGAGGACGACCTCCATGCCCTTTGTGAGGCCGCCACGGCAGGAATTATTGAGGGCGGGGGATTTGGCTGGGTCCGCCCGCCCGGCCGGAATGCGCTGGAAAGCTATTATCGCGGGCTGATGCTGGTGCCCGAGCGTGAGCTTTTCGTGGCGCGGATGGACCAGGTGATCGTCGGCTCCGCTCAGCTCGTCCGGCCAGCTCGTAACAACGAGGCCCAGGCATTCGCGGCCAATGTGATGCATGTGTTCATCGCGCCTTACGCCCGGGGCCACGGCCTCGGTCATCTTTTGATACGAAGGGTCGAGGAAGCCGCCCGGGCCCTTGGCTATCACGTGCTGAATCTGGATGTCCGGGAGACGCAGGAGGAGGCGATCCGGCTCTACGAATCCTTGGGCTATGTGCGCTGGGGAGTTCACCCCGCCTACGCACGGGTGCACGGGAAAACGGTGCGCGGGTATTATTACTATAAGATTCTGAAGCCCTCCGGGAGTCGCGCAACGCGTTCAGCCCCCTCCGAGCCAAACCAGTAGCATCATCGGATGCGGCTGACTCTCTACCCCGCCATCGACCTGAAAGACGGTGCCTGCGTGCGGCTGGAGCAGGGCGTGATGGATAGGGCGACGGTTTATTCATCCGACCCGGCAGCGCAGGCCCGTGCCTGGCAGCAGGCCGGGTTCGAATGGCTGCACGTCGTGGATCTGAATGGCGCCTTCAGCGGTCGGCTCGTCAACTCTGGTGCCGTCACTGCGATTCTGGCTGCAGTGAGTATCCCCGTGCAGCTTGGCGGCGGCATACGGGATATGAAAACTATCGCGCATTGGCTGGACGCTGGGGTGTGCCGGGTGATCCTAGGCAGCGCTGCTGTGCGGGATCCCCGGCTGCTGCGCGAGGCCTGCCGGTTATTTCCCGGCCTGGTCTGCGTTGGCATTGATGCGCGAGCAGGCATGGTCGCCACCGATGGGTGGTCGCAAACGACCCGGATCGCCGCACGCGATTTTGCTCGCGCCTGCGAGCAAGCCGGAGCCGCGGCCCTCATCTATACCGATATCGCCCGCGATGGAATGCTTGGCGGCGTCAATCTGGAGCAAACGAAATCATTGGCTCAGCAGGTGAGCATTCCGGTGATCGCGAGCGGGGGGGTTGCCAGCCTGGCCGATCTCCAAGCCTTGAAACGGCTGAGCGTGCCGAACATCGAGGGCGTCATTATTGGGCGGGCATTATATGATGGCCGCATCGTGCCTGCCGCCGCACTTACACTCGCAACTGAATAGAGCGCTCCTAGAGCAGATCGCGATCACCTGAAACCGCCGAAGGTAGTTCACATCGCGTGAATCTGCTCGCAGGCAAAGCTAGAGCGGTTCCACGTCAGCGGAAACCGCTCTAGTTGCGGCCCTCGCTAGCCACCCAGCTTTGGCTCAGGCGCCCCGCCTCAACCCCGCGCCGAGCATACATTCGAACGCAAG
>JAFAHH010000756.1 GCA_019237355.1 Acetobacteraceae bacterium
CGGGAGCCCAGGACAGAGTCCACACATTTGTGCCATTAGGCTATCGGGAACTAGCAGCCTAATGCGACCGCGATAACCGTCAAGCCCCGCGGCGAGCGGGTCAATCCGAGAGTCGGTTTTCCCACGCGCTGAAGCCGGGCGCTATGCATTTCATCGATGCGGCGCCGAAGCCTTTCCTCGTGCACTATTCTGGCCGGCAGTCGAGTCATGTTTGATAAGTTAGCACAACTTTTGCCAGTGTCCCTCCATGTGCAGCGCGGATCGTTGAGATCCTCCCGGAGAAGTTGGCGCGAGTGGTCCCCCTGCGTTGGTGAGCCGTGAGATCGTGCTCACGCTCATTGATTGCGAACGATCCGAAGTTCTTACCCCAATGCCTCTCGCCGATTGAGTGGTGAATGCGAATGAAACCGATTGTCTGCAATCACGCCCACCCCGCCAGCCGCGCCGCAGCCTCCCGCATATCCGCCTCAGCACCACAATAGCTGAAGCGCACGAAGCGATTGCCCCGCGTGCGGTCGAAATCAACG
Source organism: Acetobacteraceae bacterium (assembly GCA_019237355.1). Taxonomy (GTDB): domain Bacteria; phylum Pseudomonadota; class Alphaproteobacteria; order Acetobacterales; family Acetobacteraceae; genus JAFAHH01. The sequence continues at coordinate 528 of JAFAHH010000756.1, forward strand.
CCCGGTGTCGCGGCGACTCCCGTCTCCTGCAGCATGCGTGCGCAGAAGGCCAGGCTATCGTTGGACCGTTCGGTAATATCGGCATAGAGATAAAAGGCGCCCTCAGCCGGGCTGAGCCGCGGAAATCCCGCACCCGGCAAGGCCCCGAGCAAATAGTCCCGCGACCGCCGGTACGCCGCAACATTGGCCTGCAGTTCGGCATGACAATCGAACGCCGCGGTGGCGGCAAGCTGGGAAATATGCGGCGGGCTGATGAAGAAGTTCTGCGCCAGGCATTCAGCCGGACGCAAAAGGTCTTCAGGCAGAACCATCCAGCCGATCCGCCATCCTGTCATGCTGAAATATTTGGAAAAGCTATTGATCACGACTGCATGCTCACTGCAAGCCGCAGCGGTCGCGACGGTGCTATCGTAATTAAGGCCGTGGTAAATTTCATCGCTAATCATCCGGACCCCAGCCGCCTCGCACCAACGGGCAAGCTGCGACAGCTCGTCCGGATGCAGCATCGTGCCTGCGGGATTGCAGGGGCTGGCGGCAATGAGCCCGGCGGGTAACGGATCGAGCCGCTCGAGCATCCCGACCGTCGGCTGAAACCGGGTCGCCGCCGTCGCCTCCATGATCACTGGTTCGAGCCCGAGTGCCACAAGGATGTTCACATAAGGCGGATAGAACGGGGCCGCGAGCGCCACCCGGTCGCCGGGATCGAATGCAGCCAGGAAAGCTAGGGGGAAAGCGCCCGAGGCGCCGGTAGTGGCGGCAATGCGCGAGACGGGCACCTCGACCCCGTACCAGTCCCGGTAATGTCGCGCGATCCGCTGCCGCAAGCTGGGCAGCCCGAGCGCTTCCGTGTACCCGAGTGAGCCGCCCTGTTCCAGAGCCTTACGCGCTGCTGCGATCGCCCCGGCCGGAGCGCCAGTTCCGGGCTGACCCACCTCCATATGCACCACCCCCGGCGCACCCGGCGGCAATGCCGCCTGCCGGGCATTTGCGGCCGCAATTACGTCCATCGCGAGGAAAGGGGGTGCCGCCAGCGCTGCGCGGCCAACCTTAAGCACCATCACTCGCCCCCTATTGCGAGCCCGGCCCCGCGCGGGTCCGTCGCCCAGAAGCAGGAACCCGGCGATCCGGGCAAATACCGGCTGCAAGCAATCACGTTGGCGCGGCCGGGTTCGGGCACGGGGCTTGGCATCGGCCCATTCGTTCGTAGCGCATTGAGCATCGCGTAAGCGGCCGCCAAAGCGGCGCCCTCCTGGCCCGATCCGCCCGTCTCAGCGCGGAAGGCGTGAATATTTTCATTCCACGCCAGGGCCGTGGACAGGAGCGGTAACGGCGAGGTACGGGGGGAAGCAGCGAGCAGGATCCCGAGGCCTGGCAGGATTCGGCCGGTGCCGAATAAATTATCCATGGTGAGCGCGCAGGCAACCGCCTGACCATCGCGGTCGAGGACCAGGAAGGTCGATGAGGCTGGCAGCGGGGGCAGCGATGGGACGCCTCGGAGACTGGCGGCTGCTGCGAGGGCGGCGGCATTGGCCTCTCCTACCGCACTCGGCTCGCGCTGGAGCACCTGAAGAGCCGCGGCCGCAGCCGGCCCGCCATCGGCGGGCGCTGGAGGAAAGGACACGTTGTCGCGGCCCACGCCTATCGTGACGGGCGGAGCCACACGCGGCAATTCATTGCGCAAATCGGCGATAGTGATCGGGCCTCCTGCAATCTGGGAGGCCTGCTCGATACGGCGGGCGAGGGCACCTTGGTAGAAATCGCCGACCCCAGCGACCCGGATTTGCGCCAAGGTGGAGCCGAGGTCGGGCTGCACCAGGTCCGCGCCTTCGGTCAGCGGCGCTCCGTTAGGCGCGAAAACTTGGCGCGCGCTCGGGTCTTGCAAAAGGGGTGCGGCAACGACCTGAAAATCGCGGACCAGCGCGCGTGAGGCAGGGACGCCGAAGCGCGCGAGTTGCTCCGCTGGCGAAATGAGCGTCTCGAACGGACGCCGCCCATACCGTGCGTGCAACGCGAATAGGCCACGCGCCACCATAGGGATGGCCGCGGGGCGATCGCCACCGGCGCCCGAGGTCGCCCCCGGAAGGAATAACACCGCTTCGGGCAAGCCCTTGTTGACGCTATCGCTGGCCGGGTTGTAGGCGAGACATGCTCCGCCGCCACCCAAACCGGCTCGCGAAGGGAGGGTGACACCCAGCGCAAACCCAATGGCGACGGCGGCATCCGCAGCATCACCCCCGCGCGATAGCATAGCACGTCCTATCAAGGCCGCGCGGGGCTCGTCGGCAACCACGCCGCCCAGAAAACCAGTGACGTGGCCGGGTTCGCCCTCCGTGGGACCCCCGCCGAAAAAGAAATTCCCGACCGAGCGGAACGGCCCGCATGATGCGAGGGCCAGCGCCAAAGCGCATGCACAAGGCCGCAGCCATCCGGACCGCTTCACCTCCCCGCCATCCCTCTCTCAAGTCTCATTCGGGCGGCCGGCAAGAGGCCGCAACTGTGCTGATCGCGATTTCGTGCCATAAACGGGTTCCGGAACCGCAGCAACGGGCAGGGAGGTCGGACGTGCACGCCAGGAGCAAGCAGGCAGCCTTGTTTCTCAGTTTACTCTCCTTGACCGGGGCTGGGCTTGCTCGGGCCGAGCAGTTTACGCCGGCGCAGCGGGAGGAAATCGTGCGCACCGTGCGGGACGCATTGAAGCAGGACCCTTCAATCTTGCGGGAAGCGTTGCTGGCGCTGCAGGCCGATGAGGCAGCAAAACGCGAAGCCGCCACTCACGCCGCCATCGCCGCGCAGCATGCGGCGCTTGTATCACCTCAGGACCCGGTCGCGGGCAATCCGGACGGTGACGTGACGATTGTCGAGTTTTTCGATGTGCGCTGCCCGTATTGCCGCCGGCTAGAGCCGGACATGGCGCAGCTTCTCACGCAGGACCGTGGCGTGCGCCTGGTTTACAAGGATCTTCCGATCCTGGGGCCGGCGAGTATGCTGGGCGCCCGGGCCTTGATTGCGGCGCAGCTTCAAGGCGGGCCTGCGGCTTACGAGAAGCTGCGCACTGCGCTGATGCAATCGGGTCCAGACATAACAAAAGAAACGATCCGGGCAGAAGCGGTGCGTGCCGGGCTAGATTGGGATCGGCTGCAACGTGACATGGAGAACCCAGCCGTGCAGCAAAGGATCGATCAGAACCTGAAGCTTGCCCATAGCTTAGGGATTCAAGGGACGCCCGCCATGGTGATCGGCGGCGATCTCTTGCCGGGCGCCGTTGACGTTGCGGAGCTGCGTCAGCTTGTGGCCAAGGCGCGCACGCAACCTCACGCTTCCGGCGAAGTGCATTGATGCAGCATCAGCGGGCCGAGTGCGGCTTACAGGAGGTGAGAATGATCCGTGTAGCAGCCTGGCTCGCCATGGCCGCGGCAGTGGCTCCTCTTGCGGCGGCTCAAGCGGGCACGCCGCTCGATCTGTTGCAAAACCTCACGCCGCCCCCATCGCCGATATGCCGAATACCCACCGTGGTCGATGTGATGGAGCAGGAGATGCGCGCCAATCCGTATTACTCCCACATCGATTCCAGCTTGACCCAGGAGTTGCCCACTCCGGATCCGACTCTCGTTCGGTGCTATGTTTGCCTAAGAGTCTTAATGTACGATACGGTCCAGTTTGGGAACTTCCCGATTGCCCGGTGCGAGATGCGGTTTTTCAGGGTGCGGGCAATACAGCATGGGTTCCTTGTGGCTCCTGGGCCGTAAAGCGGGGATGACTTCAGGCTGAAGCCATCCCGCTAACGACTTCGGTCAGAGCGCCTTTCAGGCGTTCCACGATTCCGCCTCAAGTCATCGCGCTCTTATGGATAGGCCACAGGTCTCCCGGGCTGAATGGCGCTCGGCCACTACCGGGCAGCCTGGCACATCTGGGCCGAGAGGGTGGGCCACGGGCATGGGCAACGAGCTTCCCCAGCTCGGGCGATTGCGTGCGTACATTCTCTGGCGGCATTCGCGCATGACCCTGATTGATTTGGTGCAGCGCAATAAGCCCCCCAAATATCGCCCCGAAATCATTCCCGGAAACCAATCGCAACCGAAGAGGTGCAATATGACCAACTTACGCAAAGCCGGCATGATCGCCGTATTGACGTGTGCGCTGGCTGCCCCCTTTGGGCCGGTCGCATACGCTGGCTCTGGAGGCTTCAGCCCGTATCCGTGGGAACAGCTTCCGACTACGCAGGAACTGCAGACGCCTGATTACTCCTTCTATGCGCCGGGTTCTCACCACCTATTCGCGCAAGGAGTGACGCCGCATTGGCCACGCCTCGCGCCTCGTGAACAATCAGTGGCTCAAAATCAGGCCTGGCAAACCAGGGCGGCCGGCCAGTCCGGAAGTCAGTGATCACACGCCGAAGCCCTTGTGCGCTCCCACGCTGATTGGAAGCGCAGTAGAGCGCGATGGCTTGAGGGGGTGTCGGGTGCCCAATTCGCAAGCGAATTGGGTCCCGATCGTCGGAAATCCTGAATCGCACTCTGGAAACCAAAACCTCAGAGCATGATGACTTCACAAGATGTCATCATGCTCTAGACTCTTGGTATTGCGCGGGATGACCTTGACTCATCCCGCTCTAGCAACGGTTTCGGGCGGCGGACACCAGCCGCCTGGAGCGACTGCGCGCATTTAGACTGGCCGGCCTTTCCTCAATCTGACCTCATCAGCTGGCCGCCACCGCGCCGACCTCGGACAGAAGCGAGACCCGGCGATAGGAACCGAAGCTCCAAAAAGAGGTTGACTCGCACCGGCCAGTCATTCCGCTCTAGAGCGCGATGGCTTGAGGCGGAATCGCCGGAAAGCCTGGATCGCACTCTAAAACCAAAAATGCCAGGGCATGATGACTTCGACCTGAAGTCATCATGCCCTAGCCGCCCGCCGCGTGGCCTGACAGTTGCTCGGGAGTGAGGTGCTCAATAGGCACCATTGCTGGATCCTTTCCTTTTTGCCTGTGAACCGCCGCCGACATTCACCCGGTCCGAGCAACTTGGCTGTGCCTCTTTTCACAGGCTGAGTACAAAGAGCCACAACTTCGGGGTCTGTCAGGCAATAATAAGCTGACCAAGAAAAAGGCGGCCGAATTAGACCGCCCAATTAGAGCGCGATGGCTTGAGGCGGAACGCCGGAAAGCCTGAATCGCACTCTAAAACCAAAAATGCCAGAGCATGATGACTTCGACCTGAAGTCATCATGCTCTACGCGGAATGGATGCAGCGGAATAATGATAGACCAGCCGTAAAGCGGGCTGTATCTCCGTTCACAGTGTCTCAGCGAAACCCGGAGTTTCCACAATTGGCGGCCCCATCGCGGCGCAGTGCGGCGAGGTAACGCAGAAAGCGGGACACACCGTAACCAGAGCTATTGTGTGCTTGGATTGTAACCTGGTTCGGAGCGATACCGAGTAATATGTTTCTGGGTCGCCT
>JAFAHH010000712.1 GCA_019237355.1 Acetobacteraceae bacterium
TGTAGCCCAGAGGGAGGGGGAATGGCGGGTCCGTCGAATAGCACAGCCACCACGAGTGATGGCGTCGCCTGCCTGCAGCTGGTCGGGCTGCCGCGATTGATGGCGAGTACAAGCGGCCGACCCGAAATCTCGATTGGGCTGATCGACGGGCCGGTCACGCTCGATCATCCCGATCTCGCCGCCGGCAACATTCGCGAGGTTCCGGGCAAGCTGCCGGCTGCATGCATCGATGCCGGCAATGCGGCGTGCACGCACGGCACGTTCATCGCCGGGATCTTACTCGCAAGGCGCGCTTCCGTGGCGCCGGCAATCTGCCCGGGATGCAGCTTGCTGGTACGAGCAATCTTCTCGGAGGCGCCTGCCGATGGCGAGCAGATGCCGAGCGCCACGGCCGCGGACCTCGCCGAAGCCATAATCGATGTCATCGATGCCGGGGCGAGGGTCATAAATTTGAGCGTCGCCCTGCAAGGCCCATCGCCTCGAGATGGGCGCGGTCTTCAGGAGGCGCTCGATTTCGCTCTGCATCGCGGCGTCGTGGTCGTCGCGGCGGCCGGCAATCAGGGCGCGGTCGGGCGATCCGTGATCACCCGCCATCCGTGGGTCATACCGGTGATTGCCTATGATCTTCGGGGGCGCCCGATGGGTATCTCCAATCTCGGGGCCTCGATTGGACGGGGCGGGCTCGGTGCGCCGGGAGAATCCGTGACTAGCTTGGGTGTGAATGGTCCATTGACGATGGGAGGAACCAGCGCTGCGACGCCGTTCGTCACCGGTGCCGTCGGACTGATTTGGTCGGAGTTTCCCACTGCGACTGCCGCAGAGGTCAAGGCTGCTGTCATAAAAGCGGCAGCACCGCGGCGGAGTACGATCTTGCCGCCGTTGCTGAATGCCTGGGCGAGCTATCAGGCAATATCGAATGCGCAAATCTGAACCAAGATGACGCGAGGTGCTGCATGCAATCGGAAAACCCCACTGCGAAGGACGATGCACAATCGAAGCCCTATCGGGTGAGGCTGCCGGGCTTTGTTGCCGATGAGGCGGTCGGGCTGGGCGATGTTGTCCAGCGGATGACTTACGCGATGGGGATCAAGCCCTGCGGTGGGTGCGAGCGGCGCGCCGCCGCCTTGAACCGCTGGATGGTCTTCACGCGATGACGCCAATCGGGGATCAATCGAATGAGGAGACCCAAATGGTAGAACCGGAATCCGATGTGCAAGAAGCATCCGCTCAAGAATCAGTGGCAACCGGCTCGACGGCTTCAGTCAGACCGGTTTTGGATGGACTGACCGCGGCTCAGTCTCCCTCCCCGTCGGCGGACCAGCCATGTCCCACATGTGGATCGAACGGAGCTGCTATGCCTGCTTCCTATGCCTATTCGCTTGGCAAGATTGAACCGCGTTTCCCGCGGTTGTCGGTGGAAAAGGAATTCGCCCAGGCAACCGGTCGGGCGGAGACCGTCAATCTCACCGACCGCCAGGCGCTGCAACGGGTGCTACAAGAGAATCGTTATCTGGTCAGGCAGCTTTGCTGGGTGATGACCGTGGTTGGTCTCGAAACCTATATCGTTTTCCCTCGGGATCCCGGTGACTGGAGTTTGCTCGTCGATACGCTGCGGCCAAATCCCCGCGCAGGCGATATCGATCTCGTCGTCGGGACGCGCGGCCCGTTGGCGCCGCCCGGTATGTGCAATGGTCTGATTGTTCCGATCGTCGCGTTCGATCAGCTGTATTCGTTCGACCGGGATGCACTGATCAGATCGATTCCACGACCCGACGCAATTCCGGCCGAGAGGTTCGCCGAGGCCGCAGCAGAGGTGTTCGACAGGATTATGCTGATGACCGACAACGCCGGCGCCACCGACGAGCATCGCGCGCTCAACTATCTCGCCGTGCGCTCTCCGGCGATCTATGCCGCAGTGGCCGATGCGTTCCATCGCAATCGCTCGCTGACCGCAGTCGACGTCCGTCCCTCGGCATTGAGCGGCGTGCGCAATATCGTCGAGGTGATCTTCTCGTTCACCGATCGCACGACAGACGTAGTCGAGAAGCAGTTCTTGCGGGTGGACGTGACCGAGGAATTCCCGTTCCTGGTCACGAGACTATCGCCGTACTATAACTTTTAATCTTTTGCTAATGGAGGTCCGTAGTGATGCGCTTACCAGGATTTACGGCGGAAGCCGGCCTTAACGGGCCAACCCGGCGCTACAACGCAGCAGGGACCTTCACCACCGCTGCACGTCCCACGGCTGTGGAGATGGCGAATATTATTTCCGGCGGATGCCCTCCGCCCTGGCTCCCCTGCAACCAGCTGTTCTCCCAGATGCACTGTCCCTCCGATGTTTGGGATACATGTCAATACTATGCCAGCATTACGGCGCACAGCGGAGCTGATGTGAGCGATTGCTGCGCATATTGGGTAAATTGTTGCGAACCCCATCCACCGAGCTCCGGCGGCGACGGAGGCAACGGCGGGCCGCCGCCGCGGCACCGTGGCCCGGTAGCTCAGTAAGGGGGGATGAATGACCAGACCGGGATTTACAGCGGAAGCTTCGCTCTGTTTATCGAGGGGCTCATACGTTGCTCATAGAACCGCGGCACCTTCCGACGAGATTATTTCAGCGGGTCTGTTTGGTCCGCCACAGATAAGTGTAAGTTGAGCGGAGCCTCCGTACCCTGAGGGCATGGGCTTCCCTGGAACTCTAACTATTTCTGGCCAAAATTTTGCGGCTAGCAATTTCGTAACGTTGGAGATAACAAACTGCAATTGGGATGGTACCTCAGCTCCCCTGGTTACGGTGCTTACCAGTGCTTTCCAAGAGTTTTGCTATTACCATCTAGGGATTAGATTTTGTGAATTCGAGCCCGGCGGGAATTTTAGCTACACGACGAAGGAATGTATTTGTGGCGGCTCTACAACCGTAACGGCGCTGGATCTCCTTGGGAATACAGCTTCTGCGACTGCCAATATCCCTTGTTAGGAATCCTGATCGCGATTCAACGGAAGTGATGAGTGGGCAACCGTGGCACATGGAAGCTATTGCAATTTCCCGGTAGGATTTCTAATTGGCCAATGCGTAAAGGTACGGAGGTTGAAACAGAGGCGCTCGCTTTCCGTGCGCACAAAAGGAGAGAAGCAATGACAATGCCCGGATTCAACGCAGAAACATCTCTCTATAAAACAAGTGTCGATTATCGATCGCACAAGACCGCCGTCCAACTCACCGGCGCCGTGCCGCAATTGGTGGACCCGCCCGGCACCAACTGCTTTCCGTGCAACAGGTTCGGGTTGCAATTTTGCGTTAATTGCTTCATCGAGCCTGGGAGGTGCTTCAGCTGGTGGCAACCGTGTTCTCGGGTCTTCGGCTGAACCTGAGCCGCCAGCGCCGCTTACCTGGGCTTTGGCGCCCAACTTGAAGAGGCAAAACAGGAACGCTCGACATAGATCGAGACGGCTCGTGAATTATTGAGCGACCTGGCTCAACCCTTAATTCACCCACTAGAATGACGACGTCGTGACCTACCCAAGGAATACAAACACGAGCTTCCGCTTTTGGTCATGCTAGCAAGGGAGGATACAATGACGCTGCCGGGTTCAGCGCAGAGACATCGTTGTACAAGACCGCTGTCCCTTACCGCTTGGTGGGGGCGTCGGTCCAGACCGACGGCATCAGGTTCCAAGGTGGTGTCCTTATTCACGACACGAGCTTACAAATCTAAAAGGAGTAGCTAAAATGGCTTTGCCTGGTTTCAATGCCGAGGCATCGCTCCTCAAAACGAGCGTCCAATACCGATCTGCATCCACCTGGCTTCACCGCAACGGCGGTAGCCCGGCATTGCAGGTAATGCCGAGCTATCTTTTCCCACGCTGTCCCACAGGCTATGTGTATCGTTGTCGGTGGGTTTATATAGGCGGTGGTGAGCAAATTTGGGAATGCGGCTGCTTTCCTGGAGCGGTCCCCTAAAGAACCGACAGGGCGTACCCTTGGTTAAGAAATAGGAGTATGCCTGTGTCTATGACTGTGAAGTGGTTCACACTCGCGTGCGGCGAGCCATGGTAAATTTACCTCGAAGTCGCGAGCCTCCAAAAAGAGCGGACGCGCGATCAGGTGCCGGGCGATCCCGAGGATCGATCCCGTAATAGAGAAGAGCCGGGGCGGCCGCTGCCAAAAAACCGGCCGAGCGGTTGATTGTCCACGTTAGATGAACGGAGGCAGGCCATGGATGCTCCATGGGTTCCACCCTACTTCGGCAGTTATGAGCAGCTTGTGCAGGAGCTGCTCGGCAACCCCTTCCTCGGAGGCGGCGGCGCCGGCCGGCCGCCGCGGGTCGAAGCGCTATCGGCCGGCCCAACCGGCTATCCGTGGCCGAACCCATGGCGGGCGAACGCAGCCGGCTAACTGGTCTCGGTGCTCGCGCTACGCGAAGCTGCCGCCAGTGCTGGCGAGGCGGGAGCGGGGGTCGCGCGCAGCGCCGACGGTGCGATCGACCAGTTCATCGACGAGTATTGCGGTACCACCTGGCATCCGCCGTGGCCGGTGCCGGGACCGGGACCCTGGGTGTTTGGACTGGCCTCACAGCTCAGTCTGATCGCCAGCACCTTGCAGGAAGGCGCGCTGCGCAACGCGGTGCTGGCCGTCGCGGGCCGGGTCGTCAGCAAGGGTGTGGCCGCGGCCTCCCCGAGCCGCTGAACCCCGGCAATTATGGCCGTCGGCGGGTGCACGCCGTGATCCGCCGGCGATGCCGCGGAAGACGGCGGCGCCATCGTGAACGTTGAGCGGGTCTCGCGCGTCATGAGGCGGCACGGACTGCTGCTCGAGCGCCATTGCGGAAGCGGCGCGAACCGCAGCGGTAATCCTACAAGACGCCTGCCGCATGCTTCCGGAGTGCGCGGCACGGGAACGCAATTGCACCGCTCAGGGCGTCGCGTTCACCCCGGCTTCCGAACGAGATCATGCGCTCGGGGCACGATCTCGCCCGGAAAAGTCGAATTCGAGAGTTGTCAGATGACCACACCAAACTTCACCACCGAGGCCTCACTCTACGCGACGGGCGAGTGCTACCGCTCTGCAGCCGTCGGCGCTGCGGAGAGGTTTAATTCTGTCATCGCGCAACAGCTGTGCAGACATTTGGGACAGTCGTCCGGAGGAATCGATTCGTTCTGCTGTTCGGGATTGCGATGCACCGCGCCGCTCGGCGGACGGGGCATCTGCGTGCCGGAATTGGACCATTGTTGTCCCATGCATCCACTTCCGGCAGGTCTGCTGTCCACCTCCCGGTTTTGGCACACCCTGTTTCGTCCGCAGCTGTATGACGCCTTATGTGATCACAAACTCATCAGGAGGCCCCAAGACCCTGACATTCGCGCTAGTTGCCGAGTTTGTCTTCGACACGACAGCAAACGGAGGAGGCCATGGCCCTGCCAGGATTCAATGCCGAGACATCGTTGTACAAGACCAGCGTCCATTACCGTTTAACGGCGGCTTCGGTCCGAGCCGACGGCGTCACAATCCAGCAGATTTCCCGACCCTTAAATTACTGTAACGGGCCGTGTTTTTGGGACGAAAACGGACGATGCTCGCAGGGTTGCGGGTACTGCGGACCGTTTCCGCCATTCCAATGTCACTACTGGACTCAGCCCTGTCCTTGTGTGACGGCGGAGGGCGACTGCCCGCAGGCACCATGCTTCTGCTGTGGTCCGAATAATAGACAAATCTGTTGTTAGACAAACCTGTGGGTGTTGACCCGGGAGATCCGCCCGGATTTTGCCAGCTGTCCTGCGATCGGTCGGCCGACGACGGATCGGTCCTGGACTGTTCCCGCACTGTCGTAACTGATAACTGCATGGGCTGTGAGTGGTGTCCATCATGTTCCCTCAAACCCACGTAGTGATAGGCTGCCAGACACCATGGGGATTCGCTTTCGGTGCTTCCAAGTGGGAGAGAAGCCATGACACTGCCCCGATTCAACGCAGAAACCTCTCTGTACAAAACCAGCATCGACTACCGGTCGCGTGTGACAGCCGTCCAACTCGCCGGCGCCCGGCCGCAATTGGTGGACCCGCCCGGCACCCATTGCCTGCCCTGCAGGTTCGGATTGCAGCTCTGCGTTAATTGCTTCATCGAGCCTGGGAGGTGCTTCAGCTGGTGGCAGGAATGTCCTCCGGTGTTCCGCTGAAAACCCCTCAAACCCCAAGTCTCGTTCCACGTGACGTGGGCTTTGGTTCTGCCCTCACCGAGTAAAGGAGAGAAGCCATGACCCTGCCGGGATTTAGCGCAGAGACATCGTTGTATAAGACTGGTATCCATTATTGTTTGATGGATGGTTCGGTCCAAGCAGGCGGCATCATGTTGCAGCAGTTTGGACCTGCCCCGGTTAATAGCTGCTTTTGGCGATGTCATCTTCAATGCAGGTGGAACCCATGGTACCAAGCCTGCTACAGTGCGTGTGTCCTTGACAATTGTATGTAAGCCAGAAGGCGAAAATCACGACTGGATCATTTCTAGAGACCGCAGGAGAAGTGTTCGACCGCATCATGCAAATGACCGACAATGCGAGCGCAACGGACGAGCATCGGGCGCTCAACTATCTCACAGTGCGCTATCCGGCGATTTATACGGCAGTGGCGCAAGCGCAGGGCCGGAATTGCTCGCTGGCTGCGGTCGATGTGCGTCCGTCGGCATTGAGCGGGGTGCGCAACATCGTCGACGTGATCTTCTCGTTCACCGATCGCGCAACCGACGCCGTCGAGATGCAGTATTTGAGGGTAGACGTGACCGAGGAGTTTCCTTTTCTGGTCACCCGGCTGTCGCCTACTATGATGCGCACTGAACACTTGGCAGGAGACATGAAATGTCCATTCCCGGATACGGCGCTGAAGCGTCGATATACCGCTCCACCGGCCGATACCACACGGCGCTGACGGCGGGCATGGCCCCGCCGGGGGGAGTCGCGGTTCCGCAGCAGGCGTTTAACCCTTGTTGGGGCTTGGAGTGGTGCCAACTCTTATGGTGCGAATGCAGAATGGCCGGCGGGATCTGGCGCTACAAAGGGCCGCCGTGGATCTATGAATGTGGTGGCATCTGCATCCATCCGTGAATGAGGTTTCCATGCGCGTGCTGCCGTTCGCCATGGAGGGTGCTCTTTTCAACCGCAGCGACCATGCCCGAGAGCGTCCTCCAGGATTTCTGGCCGCAAGCCGTGTCTTACCGCAATAAATTGCGATCTTTCACGGATCCCAGACCATGTTCTCTGCCCTAATCTGAGAGGAGGGGAAATTATGAACCTACCAACGCTCACAGCCGAAGCATCGCTCTACAGATCAGGTAGCACTTATCGAACAGGTTTCTACAAAGCGTCGGCTGACGACAAGGCCGGTCTGCAGCTTGCGAGATTCGTGGGTAACTGCCCGCCGGGCTGGATCTGGGTTTGCAACTGGGGGTTCGGCTGGGGGTTCTGTTATTGCGAGCGCCTTTGGCAGGTCCAACTGCTGCCTGGGCTGTGATGGCGTGAGGCGCATCCCCGTGCGCCGAAATCCGAACCGGAGGAGAAACCACCTATGGCAATGCCAGGACTTACAGCCGAGGCGAGCCTCTCGCGTACCACCACGCTCTGGAACACCGAGGGAGCGGCGCCGGCCGCGGCCCGCGAGGAGCGGGTCGTGCCGCAGCAATTCTGCATTTGCCCCGAGGGCGGCGCCTACTGCACGTGCTGCTATTGCTACGGCGGTTACTGCACGTGCACCCATCTTCAGGTGCGCTACAAGTGACCGCCGCTGCGCGCGGCGCCGCAAAGATTTTTGAACGCGAAGCCTCGGCTTTCTCGCCGGGGTAGTCCCCGCTCTCGCTTGGTAGCCGCTTGTGGTCGGGGATCGCTGCGGAAGTCCGGCGGGGGTTGGGAAACGACACTTCCGCACTTTTTGCGGAAGTCGTTTT
>JAFAHH010000871.1 GCA_019237355.1 Acetobacteraceae bacterium
GAAACCTTGAATAGCAAGGCTGAGCCGCTGCTTGCCATGGATCTGGTCCGAAATAGCCTGTTTCACCGGGCTTCGGCGCAAGGCGAATCGGCCGAGGCCTTGTTCGAAGCGAAGTGGCGGCCCTGGGAGGCTGATCCGTTTTGGAAAGCGGATGCCCCGGGCGCCACGCCGAGGCGACCGCGCGTTGACCATTTCCTGAGCCATGCCCTGGCGGCCCAAACCGCCCAGCGAATTTCGGTCAGGGAACTGTACGCCGAGTATCGCGCCTTCACGCGGCCGAACGGTCGGATGCGGTTTGATACGGTAGAAAAGGAGCCTGATGCGCTCCTCGCCTTCGCACCGACTTGCCGGAGCCTTGAAGAGGGGGGCGGAGATCCGGTTCTCGCATCGCTCGGAATCAAATTGCGCACGTGGGACGTTACCACGGCTTATCCCATCGTATTCTGCATCGCAACCTCAGGCGCCTGCGCTTCCGTGAAGGAGCGACTTTACCAGCTTATTTATGCCTATGTCGTCCGACGTGCGGTTTGCGGATTAACACCGAAGCATCTGAATCAAATCTTCCCGCGCCTTGTTCGCCAGACGCTTGACCGTGGCGTTTCGCTCGCAACCTTTGCCGACGCGTTCGCCAAGCAAACAGGCCCCGCCGTGCGTTTTCCCTCCGACGAAGAATTCCGCCGGGCAATCCAGAGAAACCCCCTGTACGAATGGCTCTCGCGCAAGGAACGTCTCATCGACATCCTCTGGGAGCTCGAATGCGCCTCGCGAACCAAATACTCGGTCAATACGCCACGGCCAGAAAGCATGTCAATTGAGCATGTGCTCCCTCAGTCATGGACAGCGACCTGGCCTCTTCCGGATGGACGCTACGCCCCTGCCGATGCGAGCACAGGGGCAGACGGCCCAATGCTCGCGGCCATCGAAGCTCGCCAATCGGCGCTCCACACGCTGGGCAACCTCACCCTCATCACCGTCCCAGCAAATGCGGCCGCATCTAACGCTGCGTTCCCAAAGAAAGCCCAATGGCTGAAGCAAAGCCTTCTGGCCCTGAACCTTGCCATCCTCGAGAAATCAGCGTGGGGAGAGCGCGAAATCACTGAGCGGGGCAACGCGCTCGCTGATCTTGCGGTAAAGATCTGGCCATCGCCGACCAGCTTGAGCCCTAACCCCCCAACCGCGCCAGCGCCAGCCCGAGCAGCACATCCAGCAAAACCAACCCCGCCGCGGGCAGCATCGGAATGAACAATGCCACCCGTGCCGTGAACCATTCGAGCCACAAAGCCCAGCCAAGCGCCACGAGTTGCGCCGTCTGGGCGAGCCAGAGCGGGGCGCCGAGCAGGGTCGGGATGCTTGCGGCAACCCACAGCATGTATTGCGCGACATTGCACCAATTCCACGCTGCAATGTAGCGGGGCCACAGCTTGCCCCTTCCCATCGCCGCCACGAATGGCCGGCACAGCACCGCGTACCCAGCCCAGCCGATAACGTAGGAAAGCAAATCCAGCGCGAAGTCATGCGCCGGGTTGGCAGGCGCCGGCCCAATGGTCCAATCGATCAGCCGCAAGCAAATGGATGCCGGCAGGCACAACGCGGCCGCCCAGAAACTGCGCGCAGCCCCGTCCAGATCCACCTCGACATAGCGCAAGGCCTCCGGACGTCCGCGCGCGAGAAGCGCCGCCGCATAAAGCCCGGAACTGAGCGTGTTCACAATCGACACGTCATCGCCCTCGCCAAACCAAGAGCTGCGGCCCAACCAAGATCATAGCCGTGGCAAAATTGATCCCGAGCACGCCGAGCGCCGCGCGCCAGACCGACACGTCGAGACCGCGCCAGAGAAGAAACCAATGCAACCATAGCCCGTAGGCGCCGAGCCCGATGATTAGCGTGGCACCCGCCGCATCGGCCGAAAGCCCGGCCAGCAGCAAAATATCGAGGACAGCGAGCAAAATAGCCCCAGCGACGGGAATGGTCCATTGGCACCAATTAAATGCTGTAGCGTAGCGCAACCACTGCTCCTCCCGGCGCCAAACCCGTGCCAGTGCCTGGGATAACACCGGCGGCGCCAGCAAGGAACAAACTGTGGCCAGAAATCCGGTGAGTACCTCGAGTCCGCCTCCTTCCACCGCGACCAGCGCAGCGCCCACGATCGCGAACGCGATCAGCGGTGCAAGGCTGCCGAGAAAGGCCTGAGGACTGGCCCCAAATGCAGCGAAGCCATCCGCCCGGCCAATCGCGAGCCGGGCAATTCCCAAGACGATGCTCATCCTAAGAATGCCGTCAGCACCGATCGGTAGGTCTCGGTGAGCAGCGCGAGATCAGCGAGCACAACCCGCTCGTCGGCTTGGTGCATGGTCGCACCGACCAGGCCAAACTCCGCAACCTTGCAGTATTTGGCGATGAAGCGCGCATCCGACGTGCCGCCGCCCGTGTCCAATCGGGGCGCAACCCCGGTCGCCGCAGCAATCGCCGAGCGCAGCTTCTCTACCTCCGCACCCGGTGCCGTGAGAAACGGCTCGCCGCTCACCGATACCTCGAGATCGAACCGCTCCATATACTGGCCCAGCACTGAGCGGAGCCACGATTCCAACCCCGCGCCCGTATGCCGGTCATTGAACCGAATGTTAAAACCCGCGCGCGCCGACGCCGGGATAACGTTGGCGGCCGGGTTGCCGACATCGATGCTGGTGACCTGCAGCGACGAAGCCTGGAACCATTCCGTGCCGCTGTCGAGCTCGCCGGCGATGAGGGCCCCAAGCGCCCGGATGAGCCGGTGCACCGGATTGTCCGCCAGGTGAGGGTAGGCGGAATGGCCTTGCACGCCATACGCAGTGATGCGCGCATTGAGGCTGCCGCGGCGGCCGATCTTGATCACCTCCCCCACAAGGCCAGGGTTGGTGGGCTCACCAACGAGGCAGAAATCGGGAATGTGTCCCGCTGCCGCCATCCACTCCAAAACCCGGACGGTACCGTTGATTGCCGCCCCTTCTTCATCCCCAGTGATAAGCAGGCTGATCGAACCCCCGAGCTCCCCTCCGGCTAGGTAGCGCGCAACCGCCGCGACGAAAGCCGCGATTGCGCCCTTCATATCGCACGCCCCCCTCCCATAGAGCGCGCCGTCCCGTAGCTCGGCGGCAAATGGGCCTGCATGCCAGCCTTCTCCCGGCGGCACGACATCGGTATGCCCCGCAAAACAGAAATGGGGCGCCCGGTCACCGATCCGGGCGAATAGATTCTCTATACCCCCAAATCGCAGCCGATGGACGCCAAACCCGAGCTGCTCAAGCGCCCCGGCCACCACCTCCTGCGCGCCAGCGTCCTGCGGTGTAACCGAAGGGCACCGGATCAGGGCCTGGGCAACCGGAACAGGATCAGTAAGGTTCAATCGCGCAACAATTCATTGATCGACGTTTTGGCACGGGTCCGCTCATCCACCCGCTTCACGATGACCGCGCAAGCAAGCGCCGGCCCCGGGGTGCCGTCCGGGAGGGCGCGGCCGGGTAGGGCGCCTGGAATAACCACGGAATAAGTGGGCACCCGGCCGAAAAAGACCTCAGCGGTCGCGCGGTCGATGATTTTGGTGGACGCGCCTAGGAATACACCCATCGCCAATACGCTTCCACGTTCCACGATGACGCCTTCCGCCACTTCAGACCGGGCGCCGATAAAGCAATCATCCTCTATAATTACGGGATTCGCTTGCAGCGGCTCCAGCACGCCACCGATGCCGACCCCGCCGCTGATATGGCAATTCTTGCCGATCTGGGCGCAGGACCCGACGGTAGACCAGGTGTCGATCATCGTGCCGCGATCAATGTACGCCCCAGCATTGACGAAACACGGCATCAGCACAACACCCGGCGCGACATAGGCCGAGCGCCGGACGACCGACCCCGGCACGGCCCGAAACCCCGCTTCAGCGAAACGGCTCGCACTCCACCCCGAGGTCTTGAGGCGAACCTTATCGAAAGCCGGCGCATCCCCAAGGGCGGGCATAGGCGCGGAGTCCGTGAGGCGAAACGAAAGCAGCACCGCCTTCTTCAGCCATTGATTGACAATCCACCCCTGGGGGCCGGGTTCGGCAACCCGTAACCGTCCGCTATCCAGTTTCGCCAGCGCCGACTCCACAACATCCCGCGCTTCGCCCGAGGCTGCGGGCGACAGGGTTTCGCGCTGCTCCCAAAGCGCCTCGATCCGCCCCTCCAAATCCCCCTGCGGCATTGGCTCGCCTTCCCCTGGATGCGGCCGGACCATGCGCACCCGTCCGATACGTGTCAACGCAGCCCGCCTCCAATAAACGAGACTTTAGATATTTGCCGGTAAGCTGCCGGCTTATTGCAAAGATCGGTATGGCCGAACGGAGGGTTTCCTTGTCTTCGATGTCTCTGCTTTCGCCGCACCGCGCCCTTAGCCAAGCGAAGCTGCTGCAAAATGCGCTGGTCGATAGTCGCCAGAGATGGCGAGACTTGGTGTTGATGGCAGCGGATTTCGCCTTCGAAACCGACGCATCCGGCCGGCTGGTGTTCGTAAGCCCTGACCCGGTACTCGGATGGCCGGTGTCCAGCCTCGTCGGCCAGCCGGCAGAGATCCTGCTGGCTGACGGAGGTCCCGGTTTCAATCCATTCCGGCCTAGTACCGCCCTTAGGAAAAGGCGGGTGTGGCTGAAGCGCAAAGATGGCAGGCTTGCATACATGGCCATCTCGGCCGCACCGCTTACGGATCGCTCGGGCCAGCCTATAGGGGCCCGGGGGGTCGGAACCGATCTCAGCGCGCAGGACGGTTTTGATGCGCAAGCCGCTGCCGCCCTGAGACGCAGCGAAATTCTCGAGCACATCATGCGGCGAATGCGGGAAGAAGTGCTTGCCCCGCAGATGATGGGATCGGCGCTTGATGAACTTTCGAAGGCGCTTACGGCCGAGGGCATCGCCGTCGTCGATGTCATCGGGTTTGGTGAGGGACCCAGAATCCTTCACTTGCTCGGGGATTCCTGCGATGCGGTGCTTTCTACCATCTTTGATGTAGCCGGCCAGCAATTGACCGACGAGGTGCCGCCAAGCCAGGAACCGGTGCGGGTTTGCGGTCCAGAAGGAAGGCCGGTGCTTGCCTGCCCAGCGCAGACCAGATTTGGCGAGCAGGTCATATTCGCGCTTTGGCGTACGCCAGGCTCGCCGGGCTGGGATGAAGACGACATTCAGCTCGCTTCCGCCGCCGTCGGCTTCATCCGCATGATTCTCGAACATGAAGCGATCCAGCGCGAGATGGCGCGGCAAGCGCGAACCGACCCGCTCACTGGCCTCGCCAACCGCCGGGCGTTTCGCGAGGATCTTGCGCGCCATATCGACCGGCTCGAGCGGGAGGAATTGCCCGGAACCTTAATATTTGCCGATCTCGATAACCTCAAGCCGCTTAATGATAAATTGGGGCACGACATCGGAGATCAGGCGATTTGCCGTGTCAGCCAGCTACTGCGCGATGCCTTCCGGCCGACCGATTTGGTCGCTCGTTTCGGCGGTGATGAATTCGCGATATGGATGAACGGTGCTGATCATCTCACCGCAGCCGAGCGCGCAGAGATGTTGCAGACCGAAATTCCGAAAATCCTCTCGGAACTCACGGCACCGCACGGCATCCCACTCACGATGTCAATTGGCATTGCGACCCGGGAGCCGGGTACCGCGGAGGAGATCGAAAGCGTTATTCGCCGGGCCGACCTGGCAATGTATGAGGTGAAACGTAACGGGCGTGCCCATTGGCGCGTGGCTCCTGGGGTGGAGATATGAGCGCCCTCGGCTTGATTATACAGGGGGTGAATGAACCCGTACGCGCCGGGGTTGTCTCTGAAGTGCCCGCGCCAATGCTGCGCCGCCTTACTCGCCGTAGGGCCTCGCTACCGCGCGCGGCAGCTGCCGTGAGCCTCGCTGTTCCTTCGGACGCACACTCGGTGCCCGCCGGCGACACCGAACAGCGCGTGCGCGCTCTGCTTGCTAGCAAACTCGCCGCTCTGGCCCCAGACTTTGCTTCCAACGAGGACCAGGTCTGGAAAGCTCTTGCAGCGCTGGTGCAAGATGAAACCGCCCGCGTCCGCGCGACCATCGCCGGCATCGTGAAAGAAATGCCGGAGGCCCCGCGCGACTTGATTGTCGGCCTTGTGCACGAGGCACCAGCGCCAGTACCCGAGTGGCTTGCCCGGCTCTGGCCCTTTCTCTCGAGATACGACATGGTGGCGCTGCTTGCTGCATCCCCGAGCGCCTCTGCCATCGACCCCCCTGCACACCGCGCAGACCTCGTTGAACCAATTACCGATGTAAGTGCCTGCATCGGAGACAATAGCGTTGCTGCAGTTCTCCTGGCCAACCCTACCCCTTCGGTCCGTGAGACGATCCTGGATGCGCTTATCGCGCGCGCCCAAGACCAGATTGGATCGCAGGAGCAGGGGCCCGGAAAGCCGAAGCTTTCCCCGCCAGCGGCGCGGGCCTTATCTCAGATAATAACAACCTACCACGTCGGGATTCTAGCAGGGCGTAACGATATCCACTCAGCCCTAATCGGTGAATTGCAGGAAAGGTTACGAGTTAGATTGGGTAACCCGACCGGTGGCAACTCGTGCCCGAAAGACGGGATGATTTCGGCGAGCAACGAGCCGGCACTTCGGGTCAGCAGTGACCCACCGCTTGTCGGCCATCCTGAGATCGGCCTAAGCGCGCGGGAGGCCCTCAGAGTTGCACATGCGATCGCAAGCGAGGGTATGCTCAACGAACACGCACTCTCCGCGGCGATCGAGCGGGGAGAAGTCCGGCTGGCCGCGGCCTTGCTGGCCCTGGCGGCCCAGGTGCCGTTCATCGTGGTCGACCGGGCTTGCCGGCTCCGATCCGCTAAGGGCTTGATTGCACTGGCCTGGGCGGCTGGATTCACGGCAGATGTGATCGCGCCCTTACAGATGTTGTTGGCGCGCCTGCGACCCGGCCAGATCCTGCCGCCTTCCCCGAGCGGTGATTTTCCGCTCACCCCCGACCAAATGCGCTGGCAGCTCGATTTCCTTGGCCGATCGGCGGCTTAGCTGACTCGCATCCTCAACCTGATTGGCACGGGAGAAGGCCGTCCGGATCCTGGAATCTGCCATCGGAGCGGCGGAGGTCGCCGGCTGGCGAGACTTCCAAACGAGGCTCAACCGTAGCAAAAAAGCGAACGAGCCACAAGAATCGGCAGAAGCCGATCGTTCGAAAAGTGTTTCAACGCACTGCTAGAGTGGGACGACTTTAGGAAAAGCCAACCCGCTTCAGAAAGCTCGGTTCAGAGCGCGATTCAGGCTTTCCGACCATCGCGACCCCAATCCCAATTTTGCCGGCAAAATGGGACCCGGTGCTCGCGAATGGGAACCCGAGTTCGGATCAAGCCCTCACGCTCTAGCAGTTTGCTGAAAAACCTCTTGCCCGACGCGGATTCGGAATGATTCAAAGCTGCC
>JAFAHH010001000.1 GCA_019237355.1 Acetobacteraceae bacterium
ACGGGGGGCAAGACGTTGATCATGGTCGAGCACGATATGGGCGTCGTGTTCGGCCTGGCTGATCGTATCAGCGTTCTTGTCTATGGCCGGGTGATTGCGAGCGACACTCCCGACCGGGTGCGTGCCAACCCGGCGGTGCAGGAAGCCTATCTCGGCGCGAAAGCCGCGTGATGCTGCAGATCATCGGCCTGCATGCCTATTACGGCATGATTCATATCCTCCAAGGTGTGGATCTCGACGTCGGCGAGCACGAGATCGTTGGCCTGCTCGGGCGTAACGGCGTTGGCCGCTCAACCACTTGCAAGGCGGTGATGGGGCTGGTTGCCGCCCGGGGCAGCATCAATTGGCGCGGCCGGAACATTGTCGGGCTCCGGCCCGATCAGATCGCCCATCTTGGGATCGGCTACGTGCCAGAGGACCGGCAGGTATTCCCGACGCTTACGGCACGGCAAAATTTGGAGCTGGGGCTAAAGCGGGCCGGCCGGTTCGGCCGCTGGCGCTTCGCGGATATCTACGATCTCTTTCCAAATCTCCGGGATCGCCAGCATGTGTTGGCTGCCCAATTATCGGGCGGCGAGCAACAGATGCTGACGATCAGTCGCACATTGCTGGGCGATCCTGACCTTATCATTGTTGACGAACCGACCGAGGGACTGGCGCCGAAGCTGGTTGCGAGGGTTGGCGAGGTGTTGCGTGAGATTGCCCGGCGCGGCATCGCCATTTTGTTGATCGAGCAGAAGCTGACGATCGCGCTGCAGATTTCGCACCGGCTGTATGTAATGGGTCACGGCCGCGTCGTGTTTACCGGCACACCGGCCGAGCTCGCGGCCGAAGCCTCCGTCCGCCGGCAATGGCTGGAGGTATGACAAAAGGGCGCACATCGGCGCCGATGGCAATCGCCGTAACCCCCCGATGAATAGGTTATCCTACCTCTGGACCAGTAACTGGTGAGATACGAGGGGCCTTGGTTGGCCACGGTCGCGTAGCAAACCCGAGCCCGCCTCAAGCCATCGTGCTCTGACGTGGCAGGTTTTCCGCGGCATCCCCAAATTTCAATCTGCTACTGAAGCCGGCTAATCCGGCCCTGGAGTTATAGATGGATATCGGCCTGATGCCTTCGCCTACGCCGCTCGAGCTACGCTATACGGAGCTTAAAAGGCCCGTTTTGCTAACCGGCATCCAAGCGCTGGTGCGCCTGCTGCTGGAGCAGGCTCGGCGTGACCGGGCCGCCGGTCATCACACCGCAGGGCTTGTTTCGGGTTATCGCGGCTCGCCCCTGGCTGGGCTCGATCTCGAACTATGGCACGAGCAGAAGATGCTCGATGCGTTTGGCATTCGCTTTCAGCCGGGACTGAACGAAGATCTCGCGGCCACGATTCTTTGGGGATCGCAGCAACTCGATGCGTTTTCCGGCAAGAAGGTCGATGGCGTATTCGGGATGTGGTACGGCAAAGGACCGGGGGTTGACCGCTCGGGCGATCCTTTCCGGTGCGCGAATACGCTCGGCACGGCGCCGCTCGGGGGCGTTCTGGCCGTATCGGGTGATGACCACGGCGCACATTCGTCTGTGTTTCCGCATCAAACCGAGCACATTTTCGAAGCGGCGACGATGCCGATCCTGGTTCCGACCGATGTCGCCGATATCCTCGATTTGGGGCTCGCGGGATTTGCCCTCTCGCGGTTCGCCGGCACCTGGGTAGCGCTGAAAACCACGTCAGAGACGGCGGAGCAGGCCGGCACGGTGATTGTTCCGGCGGAGCGCTCCTTTACCATCCCCGAAATCGCGCTGCCGCCCCACGGCCTCAACTATGATCCAAACCTGAAATTCCCCGCCAACCGGATCGAGCTTGAGCGCCGGATAGTCGAGGAGCGCCTGCCTGCGGTGGCCGCATGGGTGCGCGCGAATCGGTTGGATCGTGTCGTTTTTGGACCGGCGCGGGCGCCCTACGGCATCATAACGGTCGGCAAGGCTCATACCGACGTCTTGCATGCGCTCCGGCGGCTCGGCCTCGAGAAGGATCCTCGCATCGCGATCTACAAGGTTGCGCTCTCCTGGCCGCTTGAGACCCAAGCTCTGCGGGAGTTTGCGCAAGGCAAGCGCTTGTTGTTCGTCGTGGAAGAGAAGCGCAGCTTTGTCGAACAGCAGGTACGGGCCGCACTTTATGACCTGCCTACGGATAGCCGCCCGGCCATCGCGGGTAAGAGCGATCTCGCTGGCGCCCCGCTTCTGTCGCCGCTGCTCGAATTGTCACCGGAGCAGGTAGGCCGCGCGATCGTCCGCATGTTGCGCAGCTTCGGGGAGGAGACGCCTGACTTCCCCGCCCCACCCCATGCCGAACACCCGGCCGGGTTGCTCAAACGCGCGCCGGCCTTCTGCGCTGGGTGTCCGCACAGCACGTCGACGCGGTTGCCGTCCGGCAGCCACGCCATGGCAGGTATTGGCTGCCACGTCATGAGGATGCAGGAGGACGAGAATACCCGCACCTTCAGCCAAATGGGCGGGGAAGGGGTGGCGTGGGTCGGCATGGCTCCGTTCACCGAAACGTCGCATATGTTTGCCAATATCGGCGATGGCACCTACGAACATTCCGGAATCCTCGCGATCCGTCAAGCCGTGGCGGCCAATGCTACCATGACTTACAAAATCTTATTCAATGGCGCGGTGGCTATGACCGGCGGCCAGCCAATCGAAGGCGGGCTGACCGTCCCCAAGATCGCCGCGCAAGTCGCGGCGGAAGGCGTGCAGCGCATCGCAGTGGTGGCCGACGATCCTGGCCGGCTGCCGCCCTGCTCTTTGCTTCCGCCGGGCACGACCAGGCACGGAAGGGATCAGCTCGATCAGGTGCAGCGCGATTTGCGGGCCCATCCGGGGGTTTCGGTCCTGATCTATGATCAGGTCTGTGCCACTGAGAAGCGGCGGCGCCGCAAGCGCGGCAAGCTGCCCGAGCCCAGCCGGCACCCGGTAATCAACGAAACTGTCTGCGAGAATTGCGGCGATTGTAGCGTGCAGTCAGGATGCATCGCAATCGAGCCGGTGCAGACGGAGCTTGGGCGCAAGCGCCGGATCAACCCCACAAGCTGCAACGTCGATCTTTCCTGCCTCAAAGGGTTCTGCCCAAGTTTCGTGATGGTTGATGGGCCGCCTCAGGCCCGCAGCGCACATAGCCGCTGGGAGGACCGAGAGCAGGAGCTTGCGGCCGGGTTGACCGAGCCTGTTTTGCCCGACTCGGACGTCTGGCGTGGCCTTTTCGCGGGTATCGGCGGCGGAGGAATCGTAACGGCCGCCGCCGTGTTGTGCGAAGCCGCCCATCTCGAAGGGCGCGGGGTCCGCGGGCTGAACTTCACCGGACTTGCCCAGAAGAACGGCGCGGTGGTGTCGCATGTTCAAATTGGCATGCCCAACAAGCTGGATGTGGTTCGCATTCCGCTCGGCGAGGCCGATCTCATGCTGGCTGCCGATCTCGCTGTATCGGCGGGACCTGGGGTGCTCGAGCGGTGCCGGAGCAATGCCGCCGTTGTGGGCAACATCGACCTGATCGCAACATCGGCTTTCAAGCACGATCCATGGCTTTCGATCGATGCGGGCTTGCATCGGCGGGCGATCGAGGCGGCAACAGCGAAGGACCGATCGGTGTATCTGCAGGCCGTCGCGCTTTCCGAACGGCTGTTCGGCAATGCGCAGGCGTTGAACACGCTGCTGTTGGGGATTGCCTGGCAGCGCGGCCTCATTCCAGTGGGCCGTGCGGCGATTTTGCGTGCAATCGAGTTGAATGGTGCGGCGATTGCGATGAACACGCGCGCCTTCCTGTGGGGGCGCATTCTTGCCGCCAATCCTGATCTCGCCCATTCGATCGTGGAGGGTCACGATAGAGCGGCGCCCCCGGATCTGTCGCATGTGATCGAGAACCGGGCGGCGTTCCTGGTTTTGTATCAAAACCAGGCCTATGCGGATTTGTATCGCAGCCGGGTGGCGAGGGCGGCAGCGCGGGAAGCGCAAGCATTTGGGCGGGCAGGACGATTCACCCGGGCCGCTGCCGAGGGCTGGTTCCGGGTCATGGCCTATAAGGATGAATACGAGGTGGCCCGTTTGCATGCCGCAGCGAAGTATGGCGCCAACCCATTATTCTCGATGGCGCCGCCTCTCATCACGCGCACCGACCCGGCCAGTGGGCGGCGGCGGAAGATTACGATACCCGGCTGGATTGGCGTGCCGCTATTCCGGCTGCTGCGCCATGGCAAGGCGCTTCGCGGGACGAAGCTCGATCCGTTTGGCTGGCAAGAAGACCGCCGGACCGAGCGGCGCATGATTGCGGAATACGAGTCGGATATGCAGCACGCGATCCAAGCGCTCGCGCCTGATACGCTAGAACCCGCGCTATCGCTCGCGTCCTGGCCCGATGCGGTGCGTGGTTACGGGGCAATCAAGCTTGCCAATTACCGCCGGGTGCAAGCGACCCGGCAGGCCGCGCTCGCGAAGCTGGAGCAACAACTTAATCGCCGGGCTGCGTAGGCTCGCTTGCGTGCTGCGTCGGTCAGTGCCGATCCGAGATTGCCTAACCACGGACCTGCACCCCCAGCGAATTGGCTTGGGACCGGCAGCACTCACAGCGGACATCGGCCGCAATCCCCGCACCCAGCAGCGCTGATCCAGCCGCCCTTGAGGGGTGGGCGCCTTACCACCCTCGGGCGGCGCTTCGCGGATCGCCGCCTTGAGCCCGGGCTAGAGCGCAATACCTTGAGGTGGAAACGTCAGAAAGGGAGGTGGAAACGTCAGAAAGGCTGGATCGCGCTCTCAAACCAAAAGTGCACAGAGCGAGACGGCTTCAGCTGAAGTCATCCCGCTC
>JAFAHH010001086.1 GCA_019237355.1 Acetobacteraceae bacterium
CGCCTTCACTCTCAATGCAGTCAACTTGCCTGCCATGGCATCATCCCAGGTCCCAAACCCGGTCCCATAATGCGGCTAGGATTGCCATGGTCAACATCAGACGGGGCGGGACGATTACTCCAGTGGCGCAGTAGTTTAGCAAGACAGGCGGGCGTTCACGGGCATCCCGACTCGCCCAGGTTCTACGGACCTTGGCTCCACCATTGGAAATCAGGGACTTAGCGGGGGACCATAACATAAGAAATGAATTCGCGGCGGCTGGGGCTTCACTGGGGCTTCAGCAACGGTCTGATAACGCCGGGGGCAAGGCCGTCGACGGGCCCGTTTTCAAGGTGTGCCTTTCAATTTAACCGAACTCGCCCCGCCGCAGCCTCAACAATGCCACCCACGCCCGAGACCCGGACGGATCATTTGGCCGCAGGCAAGCGGGGCCGTCAGCCGACGATCTCACACGACCTTCTCTCCGAGATTGTCCGGGCCTACGCCGTAAAAGCCGAGGATCACTTCCGGCCTTAACGCCTGCCATGAGCCCTGCCCGGCGCAGGAGATCCCGAAGCCACCCGCCAAAGATTCCTACCCGGCGACTTCCGTCGTCGCGCAAAACAGCGACAGCACCTAGACCATCACGGTCTTTACGACTGTCGTAAAAAAGGATCGTGCGCCATTGGGAGAGTCTGGATGTTCTCGGGGCAGGATTGCCGCTCGTGGCGCTTCTTCTTCAGACCATCAACGGTCATCGGTTGATGCTCGACCTTTTCGGCGAAAGTTATCCCGCCTCCGCCACCGGAGCTCAATAGGATCGCGTCCGGCCTTGAAATCGTCGATAAGCCTAGCCGGCCAGGGCGCCCCTTAACCCCGCCCGCCAAAAGGTCCTCCTTACCGCATGTCATGGCGCAGAACATGGCCGGCACCTGGCCAACAGGGTGAAAGCCCTACGGTAGTGACAAGCGACCCATTCTGGGCGCCAAAACCGCCCTGGCCACCCGCCCCCTCCATGTGGCCAACGGGGGTGGTGGGGTGCCCGGCAGGCTTATCCGCTCACATGAAGCTTTATTTTCAAAGTCACGTTGCTGTATCATTATGAATTCGGCTTGGCCGATTATCGGGAGACGGGGCTGGCTCTGCCTGCGCCCTCAGCTCAATCGTCTGCTGCTGTGCCCCGTAGGGCGCCGGCCGTGCCAGCGAAAAGCCTGCCAGATTTGGCTGCATGGTACGATCCGACCCTATTATCTCCGCTCCTGCAGATTAGATGGGGTAACGGGCCGGCAGCCAAGCTAGGCAGTTTCGGTGGTCGTCCCTCATGATGATGCTGTCAAAAAACCGGAGTCAGGCAGCGCCTGCTCCAAGCATCATCGAGGGGCGACCATGGAGTATTATGCCGGAATTGACGTACCGGTGGAAAGCTCTTGCATCTGCGTCGTGGATGGGAATGGGAAGGTTGTCCGCGAAGCCAAAGCCCTTAGCGAACCAGAGGCACTTATCGGCTGGTTTCGCGAGCTTGGCATCAACCTGGCGAATTGGGATCGAGGCCGGGCCATTATTTCAATGGCTCTATTTTCACATGCGGAAAGCGGGGCTTCCGGTGGAGCTGATTGAGACTCGTCACGTACGCAACGCCTTGAGGGCAATGCCGGTCAAGACCGACCGTAATGATGCCCGCGGTATCGCGCAGCTGATGCGGCTCGGCTGGTTCCGGCCGGTACATTGCAAGTCGTTGCCAGCGCAAGAGGTGCGTGCGCTGCTTACCACACGGAAGTTACTCCAATCTAAGCAGCACGATATTGAGATGAGCCTGCGTGGCGTTCTGCGGGGCTTTGGGCTGAAGGTTGGGGAGACCACGCCGCGCTCCTTCGCGGGCCGGGTTCGTGAACTGGTTGCGGGCCATCCAACTCTGCTGGCAATCGCCGAGGCGCTACTCGCTGCGCGCGACGTGCTGGCGCGCGAGCTCAGCAGCCTAGAGAAACGCGTCCGCGCGATCGCGCGTTCCGATCAACGCGTACGGCTGCTGATGTCAGCTCCCGGCGTCGGGGCCATTGTGGCGCTGACCTATGTGTCGGCGATTGACGATCCGGCACGCTTCCAGAGTTCGCGCATGGTCGGCGCGCATTTTGGTTTGACGCCAAGGAAGTATCAATCAGGAGAAACCGATGTAACCGGGCGGATCCCGAAGATTGGCGATGGAACCGTACGAACCATGCTTTATGAGGCGGCGAACGTGATTCTGACCCGGCCGGTAAAAGGGTCCACGCTGAAGAGCTGGGGGCTGAAACTGGCCAAGCGCGCCGGGATGAAAAAGGCCAAAGTTGCATTGGCGCGGAAACTTGCGGTAGTGCTGCATCGGATGTGGGTGGATGGAAGCCGTTTTATCGCCGGGGAGGCCGCACGCGCAGCATAGGACAAGGAGAGTTCAATGATTTGGGCGGGCTAACGACACCAGCCTTCCCAAAAGCAAGTCCCGTTGCCGGGACGATGGATCAGGCCAGACCGCAAAGTGCTCAGTGGCTCTATGCAATAACCACGCGCAACTAGAATGGCCGGCCGATCCTTTCAGACCCTATCAGGTGGCAGCCGCGCGCTGACCCCGGACAGAAGCGAGACCCCGGCAGCAGGACAGGCGCAAGAGGGATTGACTCCCGCCGGCCCGTTACAGAAGAATCTTTATCTTTTCCTTCTCCTCGATCAATTTGATTGGTTATGCGCGGTGGGGCTTTTTGGCGAGCACCGCGGGTAATCGGCGTCGACGGCAGGAGGAGCCGATAGCGGT
>JAFAHH010001097.1 GCA_019237355.1 Acetobacteraceae bacterium
CGCGGTTTGTCACGGTAAAGGACGCGAGCCATTGGGTGCATGCTGACAACCCAGCGGGTTTTACGGGCGTGGTGACGGCCTTCCTGAGCTAGCAGTCTGCGGAAAAACGCTGAAGTCGATCGTTCGTAACGCACGAAAGAAGGCCAGGGGCTTTGCCCCTGGACCCCGGCAAAGGCAGAGCCTTTGCAATCCAATCACTTAGTGGGTGGGGTCTGGGGCTTTTTCGGCCCCGTCATGCGAACAGCATGCTCGTCACGCGAGGAGCGTGCTCTTCGCACGACGCATGACGGGTCCAGGGCAGAGCCCTGGCCTTCCTTTTTCAGCAGACTGCTAGAGCGGGATGACTTCAGGTAAAGTCATCCCGCTCTAGGATCTTTGGTTCTCAGAGCGCGATTCAGGCTTTCCGACGATCGGGACCCCAATTCGCTCGCGAATTGGCAACCCGAGTCCGCCTCAAGCCATCGCGCTCCAGTGGCAACCGGAATGACCGGTCGTGCCGATTGCGCCAGCACCGCCTGCAAAGCTTCCAGAGTGTAAGGCTTGCGCAATACGGCTGCGGGCGTGGCACATAGCTTGGTGACCCCTGCCATGCCGTAGCCGCTGGTCAGTACCACCGGCAATTCCGGGTAGCGCACCGCCAATTCGCGGGCGAGATCGAACCCGCTCATGCCTCCGGGCAGCATCACATCGGTAAATACCAGATCGACGTGCCGGCCCCCGGTAAGGGCCCCGAGCGCCGCTGCCGCCGTGCCCACGCGGAAAGCTGAATGGCCAAGCTGGGCCAGGAGGTCCACTGCCAGCGCGCCGACTTCGGGATCATCCTCCACAACGAGGATTGAGGTCGATGCCAGACTTGCCTCGTGACCACGGGGCGGCCCAGCCGCGAAGGCAGGCTGGGGTTCGGGTTGCCGGAATGAGCGCGGCAGGCACAGGCTCACCGTCGTTCCCTCACCGAGAGCGCTGCGAATATGGGCGGTGCCGCCGGATTGCTTGGCAAAGCCGTAAACCTGCGCGAGGCCCAAGCCTGTTCCCTCGCCGATACCCTTGGTTGTGAAAAACGGCTCGAAGACCCGGGCCAGAATCTCAGGAGGCATGCCCGTGCCCGCATCCTCAACCGAGAGTTCGACAAAATCCCCCGGCGTTAAATCGAGCGCCGCTGCTTTAGCCGGGCCCAACGAAAGATTTCGCCCGCGAATCGTAAGCACGCCCCCTTTCGGCATTGCATCGCGGGCATTCACAGCCAGGTTCAGGAGCGCAATGCTCAGGGCAGTTGGATCGGCGCTTACCGGCCAGAGCCCTGGCTCAAACGCAGGCGCTATCGTGGTGCTGCCGCCTAGAACGTGCCGGAGCAGGCCCTCGCTCCCGGCCACATGCGTTGCAAGGTCTATGGGCTGCGGACTGAGATGCTGGCGCCGCGCCAGCGTGAGTAAGCTGCGGGTGAGATCGGCGCCCCGCCATGCCGCCTCCTGAACTCGCTTCATGAGCTCGTTGCGCCGCTCGGAATCGTTGCTCCGGGCGAGTAAGCTCACGCCGCTCAGGATTACCGTTAATAGATTATTGAAATCGTGGGCCAAACCACCGGTGAGCTGTCCCAAGGCTTCGAGTTTCTGGGCCTGGAATAGCTGAGCCTGGGCTTCCTCACGGCGCGCGACTTCGGCCTGAACCCGCTCATTCAGCTCCGCGTTCAAGGCCTCGAGCTGCGCGTTTGCGGACGCAAGTTCCTCAGTACGTTTAGCCACCCGTCGATCCAATTCCTCGTTGAGCCGCCGGAGCTCGTGGTTGGTGTATTCCAGTTCCTCAGTAACGGCCTGCAACTCCTCGACTGTAACGCGAAGCTCCTCCTGAGTTGCTGGAACGCTTGTCTGGTGCACTTGCCCGCGCAGCAACAGCCATCTCGCGGTGGTATCTAGCTGCTCGCGCAAGTCGGCCGCCGCCCGTTCGGCAGCGTCCTGCCCCCTTCTTTGCCGGTTAAGTTCGGCCCGGAGCTCATCACGCTCTTGCGCCAAGGCCAGGGCTTCTTCGCGGGCATCCTCGGCGGCGACCCGGGCCTGTTCGAGCTCGTTCGTCAATCGCTTAAGCTCGGCTTGTAAGGTCGGGTCCGGCATCGCTCAGTCTCAACGGCGGTACAAAATAAAAGTAGGCGGCACCGCGGGCCATGTTTACAATTGCGAATGCAAAAGTGAAGGGCGGGTCGCAAGCTATGTGCCCCGCCAAAAGAGCAGGGCTAGTTTTGGACCAGCCCATATGCCGCCAGTGAGGGTCAGTGGCCAGGCGCAACATCATCGTGATCGGCGCTTCGGCGGGCGGGGTGGAGGCGCTGACGCATATCGCGAGCGCACTTCCGCCGACCCTGCCCGCCTCGATTTTTATTGTCCAGCACATCGCTCCGCACGCAAATAGCGTCTTGCCTGAGCTGCTGGCCCGAGCTGGCCCGTTGCCCGCCAAGCACCCGGAAGATGGCGAAAGAATTCAACAGCGCTGCATTTATGTCGCGCCGCCGGACCTCCACATGCTGGTGAAGCGAGGGGTGGTAATCTTGCGGCGAGGGCCGCACGAGAACAGAACCCGCCCGGCGATTGATCCGCTATTCCGCTCGGCTGCCGTTGCGTATGCGTCTCGGGTAGTCGGTGTGGTGCTCACGGGCTTGCTCGATGATGGAACGGCTGGTCTTATTGCGGTTAAGAGGTGCGGCGGCACCTCCGTTGTGCAGGACCCGGCCGACGCGCTGTGGCCTGCGATGCCTCGGAATGCTCTAGAGCGCGATCATGTGGATCATTGCGTGATATTGAGCGAACTTCCGGCGCTGCTGGAGCGGCTGGCTCACCAACAGGCTGAACCTTCTCCTCCGATCCCGCCGCCGCTCGCTTTGGAGGCGCGCATGGCCGAACGAGAGTTCCCTCCAATGACGACAACCGAGCAAAGTCCGCTGGGGCACCCAAGCCGGCTAAGCTGCCCGCAATGCGGCGGCGTGTTGAACGACGTTAATGAAGAAGGGGCTGCCCGGTTCCGGTGCCAAATCGGCCACGGCTTCACACCGG
>JAFAHH010000814.1 GCA_019237355.1 Acetobacteraceae bacterium
TGGGAGCATTCAACCGGGCGAGCAGGGCGGCGAAAGCGGGCCAATCATGCCGATGGTTGGAGCACCAGTTTTCGACGAGCGCTACTTGAATTCCAGCGCCGGCGCAATCCACCGGCAGATCGTCGCCCTTGCCCGCGCCATCCCGGATCTACCCAACCAGTTCGAGCTAGCCGCTTCCCGTGATAGTGCGGCTCACGGCAAGCATGGCAGGGTCCGGGCGCTCTTCACCCTCGCGGTCTTCGGCACTTTGGGCCTTGGCTTCGAATGGCTTTTCAGAAAGATCACGCTGCGGGTTCGCCGCCGCCTCGATGGGTATCCTATCGAGACCGTCAGGGATCGCATGCGGCTTATTGCTGTGCGCTCCTCCCTGGTAAGCGCCGGGGTTGTAGTCTTCGCGCTCGGCAGCCTCGGCCCGTTTCTCGTTCTGGACTGGGATCCAACAGTTCGCGGAACGGTCTTGGCCTATCTGATCGCCGCTATTGTCATCCGGCTCGCCGTAGCCATCGGCGATTTTCTGTTTGCCCCCGATCATCAGCATTTCCGCATCATACCTACAGATACGGTTGCTGCTCGGTTCTGGTGCAGGCGAGTTACTCTCTTCGTGAGCTGGTCTGTTCTCGGATTGCTCATCTTGCACGAGTACAGCGCTCTTGGCTTCTCGTTTAACGGACTCCAGCTTGTCGCCTACACACTCAGCCTGGGTCTCATGGCCATAGCGCTGGAATCCGTTTGGCGAGGGCGTATTGCCTCGGGCGAGGCTGCGGAAGGGGCCTCGGCTGAGAGGCGCCGCGTCGGCAGAACTGCACGCAACACGGCGCTCACGGTTGGCATCGTCCTATTGTGGGTGTTCGGGGTGCTGGCCTCGGGAAGTTATAGAGCCAGCGTGGCTTTCTGGCTCATTTTGGTGATGATTATCCTGCCGCTTGCCGTCTTCGTGACCCGGCGCGCGGTCGAGAATCTGCTGCAGCCGCCGGGCGCGCGGGACACGGTTGAGAATCCGCAGAGCGTCGTCGCCGTCTGCCTCGAGCGGGGCATCCGAGCGCTGCTGATTATCGGTGCGGCCCTGTTGCTGGCCTGGGGTTGGGGGGTCGACATCATTCACCTCGCCGGACAGGACACCCGGTTTGCGAGGATTGCCCACGGCGTGTTGAGCGCCGTGATCATTTTGCTGGTTGCCGATGTCCTATGGCATGCGATTACGACGGCGATCGACAGCACGCTCGCTCAGACCGCCGACCCGGGTTTGCCGAACACCGATGAGGCGCGGCGGCGGGCTCGGCTGCACACATTGCTGCCGATTTTCCGCAATGTTCTCTTTGTTGTTGTCATCGCCGTCGCCGCGTTGATGGCGCTGGCTGCGATGGGTGTCGAGATTGGCCCGCTGATCGCCGGTATGAGCGTCGTCGGCGTGGCGATCGGTTTCGGTGCACAGACCTTTGTCCGCGACGTCATTGCCGGCATGTTCTATCTGCTTGATGATGCCTTCCGGGTTGGCGAATACATCCAGAGCGGCAATTATAAGGGCACGGTCGAAGGCTTCAGCATCCGTTCGGTAAGGCTGCGGCACCACCGCGGCCCGGTTTACACCGTGCCGTTCGGCCTCTTGGGCGCCATCCAGAACCAGAGCCGCGACTGGGTCATCGACAAGCTCGCGGTCGGCATCACATATGGCAGCGACCTCGAAAAGGCGAGGAAACTGATCAAGCAGATTGGACTGGAGCTGCAGAAGGATCCCGAATTCGCCCCGCTGATCATCGAACCGCTGAAGATGCAGGGGGTCGAGCAACTCGGCGATTTCGCGGTGCAGATCCGAGCAAAAATGATGACCCTACCGGGCGAGCAATTCGTGATCCGCCGCAAGGCCTATGCGATGATCAAGAAGGCATTCGACGAGAACGGCATCAAATTCGCCTTCCCGACCGTCCAGGTCGCCGGCGAAAGCGAGCCCGCCACCGCTGCCGTTGCCCATCACGGCCTCGGACTAACCCAGCCAGCGGCGGCGTAACGTCTGGGCTCCGTCCGCCCGACGTGTGCCAAAAGCGGATATACCATCCTCAGTCGTTGCTCGTGGCGCGGCCCGACCTGGAAGCGCTTTTAGGGCACGCCACAAACATCGCTTGGCATGTCCGCATAATACTTGCCTGCGTACCTAAAACCAAATACTCTCTCCGTGAGGCCTGTTTGACTGTCCCACGATGGACTTGAGAGATAGTCGTGCTGGGGTTAAGTCGGTGGCAATTATTCAAAGGATTGGCCGCGGCCGTCGGCATCGTGAGCATTGTCTCGGTCGCCTTGATCTATTTCGTCCCCGCACCACCATCGAAGGTCATAATGGCTACGTCGGTCAAAGGCTCTACTCTTGAGTATTACGGTCGCCAATATCGAGAAACATTCGCACGCTTCAACGTCGAGTTGGAATTGCGCGAGACCGCGGGTGCAGCGGAAAACCTCGAGCTTCTGCTGGACCCAAAATCTGGCGTCGAGATTGCCCTAATGCTCGGAGGAATTTCGGACGGGAAACATGCGCCAGGAGTGTTGTCGTTGGGAACGGTCTACAATAGCCCATTTTGGCTCTTTTATTCTTCCAGTGAGCCATTTGAGCGGTTGTCACAGCTCACGGGCAAACGCATTGCCGTAGGGCCGGTAGGTGGCAGCGGCCGATTATTAGCCGAAAAAGTTCTGGGCAAAGCCGGTGTGAATTCTGAAAACGCGACACTTTTGCCTTTCGCAGGATCTGCCGCAGCCGAGGCACTAAATGATGGCAAGGTGGATGCGGTGTGGGTATTTGGCGCACCGGATGCGCCGGCTGTCCATTCCTTGCTGCTGAATCCCAACGTTCGGATCATGAGCTTTCCAGCGGCGGAGGCTTTCACGATCATATTCCCGGAACTCGTTCGACTGGTACTGCCGCAAGGTGTGATCGATATTGAGCGGAATATTCCACCTCATGACGTGTCGCTTATAGGATCCACTGCCAAGGTGGTGGTTCGCAGCGATCTGCACCCGGAAATTGTTCCAATCCTGTTGCAGGCAATGGTCGAAGCGCACGGTTCTCGTGCAATTTTTCAGCGCAGCGGTGAATTCCCAAACGGTACCGACATCGAATATCCCGTTGCCCCTGCTGCTACCGATTTTTACAAAAACGGTCCTTCCTATATGCAGAGGCATGTGCCTTTGTGGCTATCCGTCCATGTACAAAGAGCGCTCGCAGTGCTGGTGACAGCGCTAGCGATCGGCTACCCGCTGTTCCGCCTGATGCCGGTGGCTTACACTTGGATCAACCGTCGGCGCCTGTTCTATTGGTATGCCCAACTCAAGGCCTTGGAAGCTTCGTTCGACACCGACCCGACGGACAAACATTTAACTCGGAAGCAAGCTGAAATCGAGCGCATTGAGGATGCCGTCAGTCATATCCATCTTCCGCTAACCTTCTCGGACCAGGTGTACAACCTGCGCAGCCACATCGACTTTGTTAGGCACAAGATCGCCTCCGACGTAAATGCGCCGGGGCGAATCTCGGCTGAGTAATTCGAATGTCTGCTTAGGGGTCCGAACCCGACAAATTCCCCGCTTGTCGCCGAGCGTCCAGAGGGGGGCTCCACCACCCGGTGCCGGCAAAATGACGAGGGTGTGGATTTTACGGCCTTCCGGGCGGCCGATCGCACTACTTACCACGCCAAGGCCCAGCCGTCGCGGCGCGGGTCGGAGCCGGCGAGCAGCATGCCGCTGGCGG
>JAFAHH010000052.1 GCA_019237355.1 Acetobacteraceae bacterium
TCCGGTTGCGCTATCCACGATCCAGAGTGCGAGTCGGTCCTGGCTCTCTGCTCGGGTGGCGAGCACGCCATCAAACCACTCGAGAGCCCAGTTGAATTGTTTCTCGTCCGGCCAGCGAAAACCAGCATAGGCCGTATCATAATCCTCGCGGTTATTAAGCAGGAACGCGCGAGCTTGTTGGAAATTGGTCATCGGGTTGCGACTCGGTGAAGTGATGGCCCAAACCGGATTGCTGCCAAGCCGACGAGCGGCAATGCCATAAGCGCGAAGACACTCGGTTCCGGTACGCTCGCGAGAACCGCCTCAGCATCGGTCGCGAGGATGCGATAGGTGACCGTAGTTCCGTGGTAATGGTCCCAAAACAGGTACTGGTTAGGATTGGCGCATTCCGTTCCGTTTTGGCCCAAGAAATCACCAGTCCAGCAGGGGTCGGTCACGTTTGTAAACCCGAAGCGCTGTGGGTCGGCAACCGCCGCATCGATGAGCGAATACACATCGAGAACATAGAGGTTCAACGAGTCCCGGGCTGCCTCAGCCGTCAGCGATGAAACCAATTGCTGGTTATAATATGCTGAAAGCGCCGAAGCTTCCGATACGTAGGATGGATAGTCCTGCGTGATCACCGGGACCTTGCCCAGATCGGGCAAGGTTAGCAGCAGCAGATTCTTGGCGCCCAGGCTTGCGATGGCGCTAACAAACGAAGTCATGTTCGCGACCGACGCATTGGCGACGGCGGTTGGGTTGGGAGAACCGCCAGCGCCGAGGTTGTAGAACACATCAAAAAGATCGTTGCCGCCCATCCAGAGCGTATACAAGGCTTTCGGATCAGGATTCGGAATCGATTGCCGGAACTGAGCCAACTGCCCCGTCGGCCCAGTGAGGTCCGTGAAGTTCGCCTGGTGCAAGGGCGTGCTGCCCGTTTCGGCGCCGCTCGCGTAGGCGAAAACGGTGCCGCCTTGCAGGCTGGGGCTGATCGGCGGACCAAGATCCCCCGATAGATAGTCGATCCAGATTGGACCATTGCTCCGCCGGCCAATATAATAGATCGGCGGAACCGGCTGAGGGGGGACGCCCGGAAGCGAGCCGCTGCTGGTTAGCGCGAGGAGGTTGCCGATATCGGTGAGGCTATCTCCGAAGGCATAGATTGCATCATAAGGCGCGGCATTCCCGACCGACGTAGCTCCCAACCCGATCATCAGGCTCGCGAGACAGCCAAGGCCAGACCGGGTGCGCATCGGAAGCCTTCCCTGATTAGTTTGTGAGCGCTTTATTAAGCCGCCTCCACCGGCACCACAGTCAAGCTCCGTCGCTCGCCCCGGCGGAGAATATCGCAGGATAGGGCCCCGCCCACCCGGTCGCCATGCAGCAGCCGGTGCAAATCATCTGTGCCCGAAACCGGCTCGCCGCCGAGCGCAATAATCATATCGCCCGGCTCGATACCCGCCTGCTCGGCCGGCCCGCCAGGAAGAAGGCCTGCAACCATGAGCCCCGTCGCGCGCGGTAGGCCGTTCTGGCGCACGAGGCGGCGATCAATCATAGCAGTTTGACCAAACAACCCGATCTGGCTGCGCCGAACCCGGCCCTCGCGCATCAACTGAGCGGCGACTTCGATCGCCGTATCGATGCCGATCGCAAAGCAAATTCCCTGGGCGGGCGCGATGGTTGCGGTATTGATGCCAATCACCCGGCCCAAGCCGGAAACCAACGGCCCGCCCGAATTACCTGGATTGAGCGGGGCATCCGTCTGAATCACGCTCGGGATGAGCCGACCCGAGGGCCCGCGCAAGGTTCGGCCGAGCGCGCTGATGATGCCCGCCGTCACCGTGCACTGAAACCCGAACGGGTTGCCGATGGCCACCGCCAACTGACCGACACGCAGATTGGCCGACGCCCCGGGCTCAGCATAGGGCACCGCATTAGCCGCCAATCGAAGCACTGCAAGGTCAGTCGCCGGGTCATCGCCGATCCGTTCAGCGGCTACCTCCCGGCCGTCGGGGAAGGTGGCGCGCAAGGAACCGCCTCCCCGCAGCACATGGCTGTTGGTCAGGGTGAATCCGTCGGGCGTGAAGACCACACCGGAGCCTTGCGCCAGGCGGCCGTTGCCTCCGTTCGCTTGAATGTGCACCACGGCTGGGCCGACGCGCTCAAACGCCTGCATAACCCGCGCCGAATATGGATCAATTTCGTCCTCGGTTTCGGTGAGGACACCATCGAGAGGCATGATTTGTGTCCCTTAAGTTTAGAGCTTGCGAGCGCAGCTGAAGATTAGCTCGCCTTGTTTGAGCGAACCGAAGCCGGTCGCGCTCCACACGCGTTTCGCCTTCCAGTTCATCTCGAAGGCCCTATGGCCGCCGCATATGGCGATGGGTACGAGCTAAGCGGACCCGGTCAATTATCCGGGCCACCTCTCCCCATTTGCCCGATATGCGTGCTCGGTGCTCCTCGCCAGACTGCGCGCAGTTCCTGAATGGATTTGGCCATGCACTCCGAAACGAATGATCCCCTCACGCAACTCTCAGCGTCGCTCGCAGCACGGGTCACCGCCGCCACTCCTCTCATCGCCGGGTTGGTGACCCGGCGCGGCGAGCCGCATGGCGCTCTGCTATGGCGAAAGGACGTGATCATTGCCTCCGAGCAGTCGCTCTCGAGCCGGGATGAATTCCAGGCCATCCTACCCGGCGGGAGCCGCACCGCAGCCCGGCTGGCCGGCCGCGACCCTGGCACGAATATAGCGGTGCTGCGGCTGGGGACAGCCGAGCCCGGAGAGGGCAGTCCCGCGGCCTCTACAGCGGAGGCAGGCAGCCTGGTCGTGGCCCTTGGGATCGATGCACATGGGAGCGCAACATCGCGGCTGGCGCTTGTTCACCGATTGGGCCCGGCCTGGCATAGCCAGGCTGGGGGCCGGATCGATCAGCTCATCGTCCTGGACACGAGGTTGCGCTGGCGCGAAGAAGGCGGGCCCGTCATAGGCGCGGGAGGCGCCCTGCTCGGCATGTCGACTCTGGGCCCCCGCGGCCGGGTGCTGGTAATTCCGCACGCAACAATCGCCCGTGTCGTTCCGCAGCTTTTGGCGCATGGACGAGTCGCGCGCGGCTGGCTGGGGGTGGGATTGCAGCCGGTCTGCTTACCCGCCGAATTGAAGGCGAGCACAGGGCGGGAGCTCGGCCTCATGGTCATCAGCCTCG
>JAFAHH010000117.1 GCA_019237355.1 Acetobacteraceae bacterium
ACAAGCATGGGCGCCGCCGGGTCTTCGACACACCCATCGCCGAGGGCGGGATTGTCGCAACGGCGGTCGGTATGGCCGCTTATGGCTTGCGCCCGGTCGCGGAGATCCAGTTTGCCGATTACATCTACCCGGCCACGGATCAGCTTATCTCGGAAGCGGCCCGGCTACGTTACCGATCCGGCGGCGAATTCACTGCTCCAATTACCGTGCGCACGCCCTCCGGGGGTGGGATCTTCGGCGGGCAGACGCACAGCCAAAGTCCAGAGGCGATCTTTACGCATGTTTGCGGGCTGAAGACGGTGATTCCGTCCAATCCGTATGACGCCAAAGGGATGCTGATCAGCGCCATCGAGGATGATGATCCCGTTATCTTCCTGGAACCGAAGCGGCTCTACAACGGCCCGTTCGATGGCTATCATGAGCGGCCCGTCGTACCCTGGGCCAAGCACCCGTTGGGTGACGTGCCTGATGGGCACTACACCGTGCCGCTCGGCCAAGCGGCTGTTCTGCGCGAGGGCAAAGACGCCACGATCATAACTTATGGAACGACCGTGCATGTCGCGATGACCGCCGCGGCAGAAAGCGGGGTGGATGTCGAAGTGATTGACCTCCGCACCCTGGTTCCGCTCGATCTCGACACAGTGGTCGGGTCGGTGGAGAAAACGGGCCGGTGCTTGGCGGTGCACGAGGCGACCCTCACCTGCGGTTTCGGCGCGGAGATTGCGGCGCTAGTCCAAGAGCACTGCTTCTACAAGCTGGAGGCGCCGGTGTTGCGCATCACCGGCTGGGATACACCGTACCCGCATGCTCTCGAATGGGATTACTTCCCGGGGCCGCGCCGCGTCGTCGAAGGCATCCATCGTCTGATGGAGAGCTGAGATGGGGCGATACGTCTTCCGGCTTCCTGATGTCGGCGAGGGCACGGCGGAGGCCGAAATCGCCGAATGGCACGTCAGGGCTGGGGATACCGTGGCCGAGGATCAGCCGCTCGTCTCCGTGATGACCGACAAGGCGACCGTGGATATCGAATCCCCCACTGCTGGCCGGGTCCTCTCGACTACCGGGGCGCCCGGCGAGAAGCTCGCGGTCGGGTCTGACCTGGTCGTGCTGGAGGTCGAGGGCGCGGGTAATGCTGAGGGTGCCGCGGCGGAGGCGGCGCCGCGCGCCGCGCCAGCACCGCCCGAACCCGGGCCCATCGCGCCCAAGCCGGAGCCGGTCTCTTCCAGCGTCGAGGTAATCCTTCCAGCACCCTCCATTGCCGCGCCACGCCGGGCCCCGCCGCCGGGTTTCGCGACAAGGCCGCCCGGCGAGAAGCCTTCTGCCTCGCCCGCGATACGGCGCAAAGCAAGGGAACTCGGCATCGAATTGCAATTCGTCGCCGGTACCGGCCCGGCCGGGCGGATCACCTGGGAGGACCTCGAAGCCCATATCGCCGCGGGCGGCCAAACCCAAGCCGCCTCAGCCGGACTTGCCGAGAAACACGGGGTGGCGGAGATCAAAGTCATCGGCCTCCGGCGCGTCATTGCCGAGCGCATGCAGGAAGCCAAGCGGCGCATCCCGCATTTCTCCTATATAGAAGAGGTCGATATCACTGCGCTCGAAGACTTACGCGCGCATTTGAATAACCAGCGGCGGCCCGACCAGCCGAGGCTCACGCTTCTACCCTTTCTCATGCGGGCCATCGTCAAAGCGGTCGTGGCCTATCCCCAAATCAACGCTCGTTTCCGCGATGAGGAGGGCGTCATCGAGCGCCACGAAGCCGTGAATATCGGCATCGCCACGCAGACGCCGGCCGGGCTCGTCGTTCCGGTCGTGCATCATGCCGAAGCGCGCGATGTTTGGGATTGCGCCGCCGAAGTTGCCCGCCTGGCGGATGCTGCGCGCCAAGGCAAGGCGACACGGCAGGAGCTGACCGGGTCAACGATTACGATCACCAGCCTAGGCACCCTGGGCGGCGTGTCGACCACGCCCGTCATCAACTATCCCGAGGTGGCGATCGTCGGCCCGAATAAGATCGCCGAAAGGCCAGTGGTCCGAGGCGGGCAGATCGTGATTCGAAAGATGATGAACTTATCCTCCTCGTTCGATCACCGGGTCGTGGATGGCGTGGATGCAGCCGAATTCATCCAGCGCATCCGTGGCCTACTCGAGCAACCCGCTTCGATCTTTGTGGACTGACCGATGGCGAATGCACTCTCGGCCAAGGTGCTTGTGGTTGGCGGCGGACCCGGCGGCTATGTCGCCGCCATCAGGGCCGGCCAGCTCGGGCTTGATACGATCCTGATCGAGGGGGATCAGTTGGGCGGCACGTGTCTGATCCGTGGCTGCATTCCCTCCAAGGCGGTGATACACGCCGCCAGCGCATTCCACGAAATGTGGCAAGCCACAAATGCGGGGAGATTCGGCATCTCCCTCCCGGAACCTCCCGCGTTGAATTTTGGTGACACGATCCGGTGGAAGGATGGGATCGTCCGTAAGCTGAATGGCGGGGTGGACGCACTGCTGAAGAAAGCTAAGGTGCGCGTGATCAAAGGCTGGGCGGTGTTCTCCGATGCGAAGACTTGCGCTGTTGAAACTCAGGACGGCCCAGCCCGGGTTACCGCCGAGCATGTCATCTTGGCCAATGGTTCCGAGCCCGTGGAGTTACCGTTCCTGCCCTTTGGCGGCCCGGTCATCTCCTCCACCGAAGCACTATCGTTGCCAACCGTCCCGAGGAGGCTCGCGGTTGTCGGCGCCGGGTATATCGGACTCGAGCTCGGCATCGCGTTTCGCAAGCTCGGTTCCGAGGTGACGATCATCGAGGCGCTCGATCAGATTCTGCCGCTCTACGACGATAAGCTTGTCGCACCGGTCAAGCGGTGGCTCGACCGGGCCGGAGTGACGGTGCATCTCGGGGCTAAAGCACTCGGCGTCCGCGAGACGGCCGAAGGATATGCGCTGATCGTTGGCCCGCCCGAGCGAGGAGAGATCGAGGTCGCCGCGGACAACATCCTGGTCACGGTCGGGCGCCGGCCCCGAACATGGGGGTGGGGCCTGGAGAACATGGCGGTGGATATGACCGGTCCTTTCGTCAAAATAGACGATCAGTGCCGCACCGCCATGAAGAACGTCTGGGCGATCGGCGATCTCGTGGGCGAGCCAATGCTGGCGCACAAGGCCTCCGCGCAAGGCGAAATGGTTGCCGAAATAATCAGCGGCAAACGCCGGACCTTCGACCCGGCGGCGATCCCGGCCGTTTGCTTTACCGAGCCCGAAATCGTCAGCGCCGGGCTTGGGCCGAGCGAGGCCAAGGCGCGCGCATTGGACATCGTCACCGGCATCTTCCCGCTCGCCGCTAGCGGCCGCGCTATGACCATGGGGGCCGGTGACGATGGCGGCTTCATCCGCGTGCTCGCGCGCCGGACCGATCGCAAGGTGGTGGGCATCCAGGCGGTCGGGGCGCATGTCTCGGAACTATCCGGCGAGTTCATCCACGCTCTCGAGATGGGCGCCGTCGCCGAGGACATTGCGGGCACGATCCATGTTCATCCGACCTTGACCGAAGCCTTCCATGAGGCCGCGCTGCAAAGCTTGGGCCATGCAATTCATATCTGAAGGCGAGAGACCGGGACGGAAGCGAAACAGGCGGGGCCGGCGGGTAAACGCTCGGCTCGAAAAAAGGGGGAAACATGACCGGCCGGAACTGTTGGAAGATTTGCCTAAGCTTTCTGCCCCCGAGCGCGCCTTCGAGCTATTTGGCCGCGATCGCCGGGGCGTTCCTTTTGACCCTAGCCGGGGCAGGAACGGGGTTCGCGCAGGAGCCGATAAAACTCGGGGTGCTGAACGACCTCACAGGGCCTTTTGCCGATCTCGGCGGGCATGGCTCGGTGGTGGCGGCCCAGATGGCGGTCGACGATGTGGGCGGGAAGGTTCTGGGCCGGCCGGTCACCATTGCCGCGGCCGACAGCCAAAACAAGCCTGACGTAGCCGTCACCATCGCCCGGCAATGGTTCGATGCCGACAAGTTCGCAGCCATTCTCGACCCGGTTCCATCGAGCGTCGCGCTAGCGGTCGTGGGCCTAGCACGCGAGCGCAACAGGATGGTGATCATCGCCTCCTCCGGGGCGGCCGATCTGACCGGTAAGGCTTGCTCGCCGGTCAGCTTTCAGTGGGCCTACGACACCTCGGTGCTGGCCAAAGGCACCGCTCAGACGGTAATCAAGGAAGGGCACAAGCGTTGGTACTTGCTCACTTCCGATTCCGTCTACGGACATTCCCTTGCCAACGAGACCAAAGCCGTTGTCCAGGCGAATGGCGGGACCGTCCTGGGCGAGGCCGTCCATCCTTACCTGACCTCCGAGTTTTCCTCGTTCATCCTGCAAGCGCAATCCTCGGGGGCAGACGTAATCGCGCTCGCCAACTCGGGGACCGATATGACGAATTCAGTCAAACAGGCGATCGAATTTGGGGTCGGTGAGGACAATACCAAGCTCGTCGCGCTGACAGCGTTCATCACGGATATAGAAAGCCTTGGCCTCGACCGGGCGAAAGGATTGCTGCTGACCGAATCATTCTACTGGGATTTGAACGATGACACGCGGGCCTGGTCCAAGCGCTTCGGCGAGCGTATGGGCGGACGCATGCCTTCAATGGCACAGGCGGCGATGTACAGCGGGGTGTACCATTACTTAAAGGCGATGGCCGCGGCCGGCACGACGGATGCGAAAGTCGTGGCCGAGAAAATGCGCGAAACGCCCATCAATGACTTCATGATGAAGAACGGGCGCGCACGGCCGGATGGCCGCATCGTGCATGATTTCTACCTGTTCCAGGTAAAGGAGCCCCAGGAATCGAAGGGGCCGTGGGACCTCTACAAGCTTGTTCGGACGATCCCGGCCAGCGAGATCACCCCACCGGAGAAAAGCACGGGCTGCCCGAACTAGAGCGCGATGGCTTGAGGCGGAATCGTCGGAGAGCCTGAATCGCGCTCTGAAAACCAAAGTTCCTAGAGCCGGTTGACCTCACCTAAGGTCATCCCGCTCTAGGGCGCAGCATTACCTTGATGGTGATGGCCCGCTCGCTGAGGTTACACGTTGCTCGTGCCTCACCTTGCGCCCGGATCTCCAGAGGGCTGATCACAGAACTGGCGAGAGGTTTCATTCAGCGGTCGGTTTGCAATCAGCAGGTCACTCATCTCTGCGCGGCCGGGCAAGCACGGAGGCGACCGCCTCACCCGGAGTGCTACGGCCTTGCAGGATTGCTGCAACGGCGGAGCAGATGGGCAAATCCAGAGTGCCTGCCCGCGCCACCAGCGCTGGGGCAGTAGCAACGCCCTCGGTGACCGTG
>JAFAHH010000462.1 GCA_019237355.1 Acetobacteraceae bacterium
CTCCGAATCCCACCTTAATGGGCAATTTGAGCCTGTGAGGCCGTTGGCCAGCTTGAACCAAGACACTGCGTGCCTGGTAAGCTTGGTGTCCCGCCAGAGGGGCCCGGATCGTGTTATGGCGGCCGGACCTAAGATGTGCAGTCGGTCATCAAGCGGAGCGGAAGCGGATGTCAGCAGCCGAGTTCGATCTCGCGATCATCGGCGCCGGAACCGCCGGACTGACCATAGCGGCGGTGG
This sequence comes from Acetobacteraceae bacterium, assembly GCA_019237355.1. GTDB lineage: Bacteria > Pseudomonadota > Alphaproteobacteria > Acetobacterales > Acetobacteraceae > JAFAHH01. The sequence goes on from JAFAHH010000462.1 coordinate 238, forward strand.
CCGCCCGGCTCGGGGTCAAGGTCGCCCTAATCGAGCGCGACCAGATGGGCGGGGATTGCCTGAATTATGGCTGCGTGCCGAGCAAGGCCCTACTCGCGGCCGCGCACCGCGCTGCCACGTGCAGCAATGGCGCCGCTTTGGGGGTGCGGTTCGGCGCACCGGAAATCGATTGGAGCGCGGTCCAGGCACACGTACGTGGAGCCATTGCCCGCATCGCTCCGAACGACTCTGAAGAACGGTTCCGCGGCCTGGGCGCGGCCGTGTTCCGCGCCGAAGCCCGGTTCATTGACCCGGTGTCGCTCGACCTTGGCGGGCAGCGCATCGCCGCGCGTCGTTTCGTCATCGCCGCGGGAAGCCGGACGATGGTGCCAAACATTCCTGGCCTGCACCCCCTCAATCCTCTGACCAACACCACGATATTTTCCTTACAGGAGAAACCAGAGCACCTGATTATTTTGGGCGGCGGCCCGATCGGGCTGGAAATGGCGCAGGCCTTTTCCTGCCTCGGCTGCCGGGTCACGGTGGTCGAGGCGGCGCGGATCGCCGGGAAAGAAGACCCAGAGTTGGCCGACGCACTGCGCGCGGTCTTGATCCAGCAGGGTGTGACCATCCGGGAACGCACGGCGGTGGCTTCGGCCGTCCCTGGTCCTGTTCTGGTTCTGCCGAAGGGGGAGCGGCTCATCGGCAGCCATATTCTGGTCGCCGCCGGGCGACAGCCGAACATCGAGGACCTGGGGCTGGAGGCGGGCGGCATACAGGCAAGCCCGGCGGGGGTGGCCACAGATCGCGGCTTGCGCAGCGTAACGAACAAGCGCGTCTTTGCCGCTGGCGATATCGCCGATCCGCAAGGCTTGGGTCCTCGCGCCTTTACCCACCTGGCTGCTTATCACGCGGGCATCGTGATCCGCCGGGCATTGTTCCGCTTGCCGGCCCGGCTGGATTACCGAAGCCTGCCGCGGGTGACCTACACTGATCCGGAACTGGCCCAAATCGGGCCCACCGAAGCGGAAGCCCGGGCCGCAGGGGCGGCTGTCTCTATCGCCCGCTGGCCGCTTGCCGAGAACGACCGTGCGATCACCGAGGGCGGAAGTCCGGGGATGGTGAAGCTTGTTATCTCGCGCGGCCGTCTTCTCGGCGCCGGTGTACTTGCGCCGCATGCGGGGGAGATGGCGGGACTGTTCGCATTAGCCATCCAGCACCATATTTCGCTCACCACTCTTGCAGGGATGATCCTGCCCTATCCCACCCTGGCCGAGGCCGCCAAGCGCGCCGCCGCGGAGTTCTCCGCGCCGCGGCTTTTCGCGCCTAGGGTAAAAGGCGTCGTGCAGTATTTGCTTCGGCTTCCTTAGGTTGCTATGCGGGCGGCATATAGCGAGAAGAACGTCTCATTAGCAATCAGAGGCGAGCCATCGTTGTGTTCTCGCAGCAGCGACGACCCGGCAGATCTCGCAACAGTCCCGCAAACCGTTCGTAGCCGGAGATTGGGTCTCCGGTCGGGGTCCGAACATTCGCTTTTCGGGGACCCACAGCCCGCGTTTCTTGTATAAAGAACAGACGAATACCAAAACATTTTCGGCCCCGGGGATCAAGACTGTGCTAAACATACCGGTGTAAGTGGCCGGAGGGCGTGCCATGGAGCATCGGCCCGTCGAACGCAGGCTGGCGGCGATCCTGGCCGCCGATGTGGTCGGGTATAGCCGCCTCATGGAGGCGGACGAGGAGGGGACGCTCGCCCAGCTCAAGGCCCACCGCCGTGCGCTGATCGATCCTAAGATCAAGGAGCATCGGGGCAAAGTCATCAAGCTGACCGGCGATGGCGCGCTTGTGGAGTTCGCCTCCGTGGTCGATGCGGTGCGCTGCGCGGTCGAAGTGCAGCGCGGCATGGCCGAGGGCAATGCCGGCGTGCCGCAGGCCAAACGGATTGAGTTCCGGATCGGCATCAATCTCGGCGACATTATCCACGACCAGAAGGACGTTTTCGGCGACGGCGTAAACATCGCCGCGCGGCTGGAAGGGCTCGCGGAGCCGGGCGGCATCTGTGTGTCGCAGGGCGTGCGCGACCCGGTGCGCGAACGGCTCGGCTTCACTTTGAGGATATCGGCGAGCAGGCACTCAAGAACATCGCCGCGCCGATCCACGCCTATCGCGTCCGCTTTGAGGGTCGTGATCCGGCGGAACGCGAACCCGTGCGGCCAGCGCGAAGGTGGCCCGGCGGCCTGGATCGCCGGGCCCGTGGCAATCGCGACTATCGCACTATTTCTTTTGTTCCATCACCAGCAACCGCCGGCTCCGAAGCCGCTTGCTGCTGCCGAAAGCGCGCCTCTTCCGCTGCCCGATAAACCCTCCATCGCGGTGTTGCCGTTCACGAGCATCGGCGGTGATGCCAAGCAGGAACGGCTCGCTGACGGCATCACCGAGGACGTGATCACCGATCTTTCCCGCTATCGCGATTTGTTCGTGATCGGGCGTAATTCAGTGTTTGTCTACAAGGGCAAGGCGGTAAACATCCGCGACGTGGCGCGCGATCTCGGCGTGCGCTACGTGCTCGAAGGCAGCATCCAAACGAGCGGCGACGGGGTTCGCGTCACCGCGCAGCTGATCGAAGCGGCAACCGACGTTCATGCGTGGTCGGAGCGATACGATCGCCCGCTCGACAACATCTTCAACGTGCAGACTGAGGTAACGGAAAAAATCGCCGCGGCGTTGGCCGGAACCTCGGGTGCTTTGGCCGTTGCCGAACGAGCGACCGTCAGGCGCAAGCCGCCCGCCAGCCTGCAGGCCTATGATTATTACGTGCTCGGCCAGGAGCTTCTTTATCGGGAGACCAAGGAGGACTCCCCGAAGGCCGAAGCGCCGCTCAGGAAGGCTATCGAACTGGATCCGCAGCTCGCGCGCGCTTACGTCGCCTTGGGACACCTATACACCCACATGGCCTTTTTTGGCTGGGGAAATGAGGACGCCAACAGGCTTTTCGAGAAGTCAAAGGCGGTGCTGTCGAAGGCCATCATCCTGAACCCGACGGATGCCTTTGCGCACGCTGAGAAGGGATTGGATTATGTGGCGCAGAGCGATTACGATCACGGTTTCGCAGAGTTCGAGAAGGCATATGCGTTGAATCCGAATGATCCAGATGTCCTGATGAAATACGGCGGCTCCCTGTACGTGACAGGACGGGCACAGGAAGGCGCAGATATGGTCAATCGGGCCTATCGCCTAAATCCTCACTTTCCGCCCTGGTACGATACGTTTGCAGATCCGTTTTACGCAGTTGGAGAGTACGAGCGCGCTATCACAATGATTCGGCGTGTGGCTCCGGATATTCCGACGTGGGACCGGATGCTCCTGGCCTTGTGCTACGCGCAATTGGGAAGAGGGACGGATGTGGCGGCGGCCGTGGCCGAGTTGCGCCGGTCTTATCCCGATTTTTCGATGGAGCGCATGTTCAGCGAATTTGGTGGAATCCTGCACCAGCCAACCTTGGCGCACTATCTCGAAGGCGCGCGCAAGGCCGGCCTCAGCGAGTGCGCTACGCCCGAGGAATTGCCAAAATATCCGAAGATGACGCATCTTGCCGTGTGTGACGCCAGGCGCGCGAAGAGCTGACTTGCCTAGAGCTTAAGCTCCCAACCGAACGGTCCTCGCCCGCTCGGCCGCAACAGTCAGACTTTAGATCTTGGTTGCGAGCAGCAGGCGCCAGCAGAGTGATATGGAAATAGGCCCCAACAGATTCGGTCCTGGATCAGGACTGTGCTAAACATACCCGCGTAAGTGGCGGGAGGGCGCGTGACATGGAGCAGCGGGCCGTCGAACGCAGGCTGGCGGCAATCCTGGCCGCCGATGTGGCCGGGTATAGCCGACTCATGGAGGTGGACGAGGAGGGGACGCTCGCCCAGCTCAAGGCCCACCGGCGTGCGCTGATCGATCCCAAGATCAAGGAGCATCGGGGCAAGATCATCAAGCTGACTGGCGATGGCGCGCTGGTGGAGTTCGCCTCCGTGGTCGATGCGGTGCGCTGCGCGGTCGAAGTCCAGCGCGGCATGGCCGAGCGCAATGCCGGGGTGCCGCAGGCCAAGCGCATCGAGTTTCGGATCGGCATCAATCTCGGCGACATTATCCACGATGCGAAGGACGTTTTCGACGACGGCGTGAACATCGCCGCGCGGCTGGAAGGGCTCGCGGAGCCGGGTGGCATCTGTGTGTCGCAAATCGTACGCGACCCGGTGCGCGAACGGCTCGGCTTCACCTTCGAGGATATCGGCGAACAGAATTTGAAGAACATCGCCGCGCCGATCCACGCCTATCGCGTCCGCTTCGAAGGCCGGGACCCAGCGGAACCCCCATCCGTGCGGCCAGCACGCAAGTGGTACCGCCCGGTCGCCTGGATCGCCGGGTCGGCGGCGCTCGCGGCTATGGCGCTGTTTCTTTGGTTTCATAACCAGCCACCGCCGGTTCCGAAGCAGCCGGTGGCTGCTGCAGCAAGCGCGCCCTTGCCGCTGCCCGAAAAGCCTTCAATCGCCGTGCTGCCCTTCATCAGTATCGGCGGCGACGCCAAGCAGGAGCGCTTGGCCGACGGCATCACCGAGGACGTCATCACGGACCTCTCGCGCTACCACGGCCTGTTCGTGATCGCGAACAACACGATGTTCACCTACAAGAGCAAGCCCATCAATGTGCAGCAGGTCGGGCGTGAGCTTGGTGTGCGGTTTGTTCTCGAGGGCAGCATTCAGACGAGTAGCGACCGCGTACGGGTCACTGCGCAATTGATCGATGCAGCTTCGAACGCTCATGTCTGGTCGGATCGTTACGAAAGACCCCTCGAGGACATCTTCGACCTTCAGAACGAGGTGACCCAAAAGATCGCCGCGGCACTGGGCGGCGTGACGGGCACTTTGGCCGCGGTCGATGCTGCGAGTATCCGCCGCAAGCCACCCGCCAACCGGGACGCCTACGACTATTACATCCTCGGTCAGGAGCTTCATTACCGGCTAACCAAGGAGGACGTGGAGAAGGCCAAGCCGCTGCTCGAGAAGGCGATCGCGCTCGACCCGCAATTCGCGCGCGCCTATTTCGCGTTGGGAGGCTTTTACACCACCCAGGGATTTTTTGGCTGGGGCGATGAAAACCCCGCTGCATTGTTTGAGAAGGCGAAGGTCGCGCTGTTGAAGGCAGTCACGTTGGATCCGAATGATGCCGTCCCCCATTCGATGCTTGGGATGGTCTATTTCGCATTGAATGATGTGCCTCGTGGCGTCCGAATATGACATAGCATTTGCCCTCAACCCAAATGACCCCGATGTCCTGTTTCGTATCTGCGTTAACCTGTGGGCAATCGGACGGTCGCAGGAAGCTGCCGCTATGGCCGACCGCATGTTTCGCCTCAACCCTCACTATCCGCCTTGGTACAATAATGCCGTTGATCCCTATTACGCCACCAATCAGTACGACAAAGTCATCACGCTGATCCGTAGAACAATTGGGGAGGTGGCGACTTGGAGCCAAATGGTATTGACGTTGAGCTACGCGCAATTGGGACGGCAGCCGGACCTGGCGACGGCAAAGGCCGAGCTGCTGCGGCGCTATCCCGACTTCTCACTTGAACGGTTCATGAGTGATTTCGGTCCGATTCCTGACCAGACGATGCTGGCGCACTACATGGACGGGGCGCGGAAGGCTGGCCTCAACGATTGCGCGACGGACGACGAGTTGAAGAAATATCCGAAGATGACGCACCTCGCCGTCTGTGACGCCAGACACGCGACGAACTAGGGCAGATCGCGATCAGGTGGAATCGCCGGAGGCGATCCACATCGCGTGAATCTGCTCGCCAAACAAACCTAGAGCGGTTCCACCTGAGCGGAAACCGCTCTAGCAGTCTGCTGAAAAAGGAAGGCCAGGGCTCTGCCCTGGACCCGCTGGGGCCGAAAGGCCCCAGACCCCATCCACTAACTGATTGGATTGCAAAGGCTCTGCCTTTGCTGGGGTCCAGGGGCAAAGCCCCTGGCCTTCTTTCGTTGCTTTACGAACGACCGACTTCAACGCTTTTTCCGCAGCCTGCTAGAGCACGATCGCTTGGAGGCGGAAACGTCGGAAAGCGTGAATCGTGCTCTCGAACAAGACTCGCTAGAGCATGTTTGTTTCTGCTAAAAACAAGCATGCTCTAGGGCCTGTTGAGATTTGGGATTCCCTCGGTCACCGCGCTTGTGATTCCAAACTCCAAAAAGGAGTTTGGCCGTGGACCGGTTCTGCCTGACGGACGAGCAATGGAGCAAGATGGAGCCTTTCTGCCTGGGCAAGCCAGGAGATCCCGGGCGAACCGGCGGGGATGCTCGGTTGTTTGTGGAAGCGATGCTTTGGATTACGCGCACCGGCAGCCCCTGGCGCGAC
>JAFAHH010000484.1 GCA_019237355.1 Acetobacteraceae bacterium
GCATGGCGCCGGCGCCGATCTGTTCTTGCATCAGCAGGCGGATGCCGCCAAAAAAGTTGGACCTGCTGCGGCTTATCCTGCATGTCCGTCATTGTTGCGCGTTCAGCAACTGCAGCCAGAAATGGACTAACTTACGCCTTGAAGGCATACACAAAACTGCGATGCCACACTTTGTTGGGAGCAACAGATGAGCCGTCCTGACTTCATCCGTCATTGGCGCGACCTAGAACAACCTGACAATGCGCATTATCGTGGCGATACCGAGCTTTTGTCGATCCGCGCATCGCTGGGACGGAAGCTCGGCCTGACGCGAATTGGCATCAATCATGAACGCCTACCACCTGGTCGCCGGACCTCCTATCCGCATGCCGAGAGTTCCGAAGAGGAGTTCATATTTGTACTTGAAGGTACGCCCGATGTCTGGATCGACGGACACCTACATCATCTGGAACCAGGAGACGCTGTCGCGTTTCCGGCCGGCACCGGCATCTGCCACACGTTTCTAAACAACACTCCGGATAAAGTCCGGTTGCTTGTCATAGGCGAAGCCAGCAAGCCGGAGAACCGGATCCGCTACCCGATTAACGAGACATACGAGGCAAGCCGCGCCGACCGCTGGGTTGATTGGCCGAAGCGGCCCATTGGCCCGCACGACGGCAAGGCTCGTGTCGGCTCTCGTTGAAAAGGTTGTGTTCTGGCCGGGACGCCATTTCTCTTTCCCGGCCGCGAGAGCCAAAACATCAAGCCAGCACCTAGTGAGATTTACGCCGCTGCTATACGGACGCGGAACGATCGTTTGTCATTGTGGACCCCCTGGAAGCCTTGAAAGCGTCCTGGAACATCTGTCTGTGGGTGGATCAAGAATGGCCGACACGACCACCGCGACGCGATCTGCCGCGCCCGCTACCGAACTCCCGATCACCGCGAGTGCGGCTACCGCCGCCCTCGGCATCGTCTATGGCGACCTTGGAACGAGCCCTCTCTACACGCTGCAGACCGTCGTAGGGGCGACTGGCGGTAAGCTCGATGCGGACAGCGCGCTTGGTATGCTGTCGTTGATATTCTGGGCTCTGATCATCACGATTTCGACTAAATACTGTCTGTTTGTTATGCGGGCAGACAATCACGGCGAGGGCGGAATCCTGGCATTGATGTCGCTGCTCGGCGGCGCGACCGGACGATGGGCCGGCACATTGGTAGCCATGGGTCTGTTCGGCGCGGCGTTGATCTACGGTGACGGCATCATTACACCGGCGATTTCCGTCTTAAGCGCGCTCGAGGGCGTTAACGTCGCCACCGACGCGCTGAAGCCCTACGTGATGCCATGCGCCGTATTGATTCTTTTACTGCTGTTCGCGGCTCAGACCTTTGGCACGGCACGAATCGCCCGGGTGTTCGGACCGGTGATGATGCTCTGGTTCGCAGTAATCGGCCTGATCGGGCTGGTCAGGGTTGTGCACCACCCTGCGGTTCTTGCGGCGTTCGATCCGGCGTACGCAATAGGTTTTTTGATAGGCCATGGATGGGGCAGCTTCATGGTTCTGGGCGGTGTGTTCCTGGCGCTCACGGGCGGCGAGGCGATGTACGCCGACATGGGCCACATAGGCCGGAACCCGATCCGCGCCGCCTGGTACTGCGTCGTGCTGCCGGCGTTATTGTTGAGTTATGCCGGGCAGGTCGCCGGTCTGCTCAACCCCAGTTCACCGAAGGGCAACCCATTCTTCCTGATCGTGCCTAGCTGGGCGCTCTATCCGATGGTCGTCTTGGCAACGCTTGCCACGATCATCGCGAGCCAGGCGATCATTACTGGTGTCTTCTCCCTCACCCGCCAGGCGATGCAACTCGGCTGGTTTCCGGGGCTCAACATCCGGCAGACCTCTGACCGGGAATACGGGCAGATTTACGTCCCCTTCGCCAACTGGACGATGATGCTTCTGACCCTCGCGCTGACCATTGGTTTCGGGAGTTCCGACCGGCTGGCGGGGGCATACGGCACGGCGGTCTCCACCACGATGCTGCTAACAACGGCACTGCTCTTTGAGGCGATGCGGCAGGTCTGGGGCTGGCCGACTGCCGTCGCAGCGCCAGTTGCTGGCGTTTTCCTGGTGATCGATCTGGCCTTCTTCGGTGCCAATCTGCTGAAGATCGCGGATGGAGGCTGGATTCCACTGCTACTTGGCTTGGTGCTGTTTATGGTGATGACAACGTGGCATCGCGGCATCCGGGCGGTTCGCGCGCGGCTCGCGGCGCTAACTGAACCGCAGGCGAACTTTCTGGCCCGATTCCAGGAAGGCCACATCCCGCGCGTGCCGGGGACAGCAGTATTTCTGAGCCGCGGCTCATCGCCGGTACCGCCGCTGCTGGTGCGCCACGTCAATGATATTGGCGCGGTACAGGAAAGCATCGTCAGCCTGACCGTTCGCTTCGAGGAGGTGCCGCGAGTGATCATGGCAGAACGGGTGAGGGTCGAGGAAGTAGCCGAAGGTTTCTGGCACGTTACGGTGCGGTTTGGGTTCGTGGAGGTGCCGAATTTAACCCTGGCGCTGATAGCTGCCCGTGATCTCGGCTGCACGATCGACCTCGAGCACGCGATCTATTTCGCCAGCCGCGATGAAGTGGTACCCGGGGGGCGTGACCGCCTGCTACCCAACTGGCGGCGAATGCTGTTCAGCTTCATGTTCCGCAACGCGGTGCGTCCGGTCGATCACTTCGCGCTGCCACGGGAGCGGTTCGTGGAGATCGGGCGCCAGCTGGAGCTTTGACGCACAAGGGGCCGTGGTATCCACCCCATCATCGTCGGG
>JAFAHH010000593.1 GCA_019237355.1 Acetobacteraceae bacterium
CATCGCGCTCTGCCCCTCGATGGAAGGCTGAGCTAAGACGGCGGCGACAGCTTCCAAATGAGGGCGATCAAGGGTACGCCGATTAGGACGACCAAAATCGAGAGCGGCATGCCAAGCCGCCAGTAGTCGCCGAACCGGTATCCTCCCGGGCCCATCACCAGCGTGTTGCATTGATGCCCGATCGGGGTGAGGAAGTCACACCCCGCACCAAGCGCCACCGCCATAAGAAAAGGGTCGGGATTGAGGTTCAGCTTGGCCGCGAGGCTTGCGGCGATGGGCCCGATCACCAGCACCGTCGGCGCGTTGTGCAAGAATGGGGTAATAATCATGGTAACAACCAAAATGGTCGCCAGCGCTGCCACAGGTGGTACGGACTGGACCACACTGCTCAGCCAGCCCGCGATCAGCGCGGTTCCGCCGGTGTCGCGCACCGCATGGCTGAGCGGGATGAGCGCGCCGAGCAGGATAAGCAGGTGCCACTCGATGGTTTCGTACGCCTCCTCCATGGTCATCACCCGGAACAGCAGAAGCACGACGGCGGCGCCGAAAAAGGCGACCGCGACGGGCGCCTTGCCCACGGCTACCCAAGCCATGGCAACGAGAAGAACGGCCGCGGGTAGCCATCCGCGGCGGCTGCGGCCGAGCGTGATGCTGCGCTCGGCGAGCGGCAGGATCCGTAATTCGCCAAGCCTCTCAGGAACGGCTTCACTAGCCCCGCGCAGCACAAGCACGTCCCCCGCCCGCAAGCGTACTGTCCCGAGCCGGCGAGAGATCACCTCGCCGCTCCGGCTTACGGCCAGCAAAGTCAAATTGTAACGGCGCCGAAGGTCGAGCTGGGCCGGGGTATGGCCGACAACAGCGCTGTCGGCGGTCACTACTCCCTCGACCACGCTCACATCGCCTGGCTCGGGGCCGCCCCCAGCCAGGTTCAGCCGCGCCCGGGCGACCAGCCGTTCCAGATTTTCGGGCTCGCCTTGCAGGAGCACGACGTCATCTTCGCGCAGTCGCGAGTCCGGCCGGGGCGGGTAACGCCTGAAGCGTTCGCGAATGATTGCCGCCACCGTGACGTCGCCATCGCCCAGGGCCTCCAACTCGGCGACAGTGCGTCCGGCAGCCGGCGATTGGGGGCTGAGCCGCGCTTCCGTCGTGTAGTCCTCGATAGTGAACGCCGCATCGATCGACGGCGCGCCCTTACGGCCACCTGGCAGCACACGATAGCCAAACGACAAGAACCCTACTCCCATGACCGCGATGCTCAACCCGACGGGGGTGAAGTCGAACAAGGAAAAGGGCTTGCCCAGGGTTTGCGCCCGTACCTCGGCGATGAGGATGTTTGGGGATGTGCCAACCAGGGTTACAATGCCCCCAAGCAGCGACCCGAATGCCATAGGCATAAGCAAGCAGGAGGGGGAGGTGCCGGTGCGGCGGGCCAACTGCAGCGCGACCGGCATGAGTATCGCCAACGCCCCGACATTTTTGGTGAACATCGAGAGGAGCGTTACCGTCGCGACTAGTACCGGAACCTGCATCTGCACGGTTCGGAGCCGGGGCAAGATCGGGCGCATCAAGGTTTCAACCACGCCCGAGCGGGCGATCGCGGCACTTATGACCAGCGCTGCGGCGATAATGATCACCACTTCGTTGGCAAATCCCTCGAATGCCTTCGAGGGAGGGACGATGCCGGTAACAATTCCGGCGAACAGCGCGACCAGCGCGATTAGGTCGTATGGCAGCCGCCCCCAGATGAATAAGACAATGGTGCAAAGAAGGATAGCGAACGCAATAGCTTGCTCGAGGGTCATCAGCTGCTCCGGCGCGAGTGGCGGACCTGCCAAGGTCCCGCTCGACGACGCCAGAACCGGCGAGATCCGCTGAGGTTGCGGCGGCACCATTCGGTTCTGCTCGCGTTGAAGCATCTGCGCTGGGCCAGCCCTCGCCTCGCGCGACATCCGTACAGGAGGCGTGATGGAGAACAGGAGGCGTGATGGAGACGGAGCAGAAAGCGGTGCAAGCCGAGGGCGGTGAGCCTGGGCGATCCCCGAGCGGGCCGATTTTTTGGAAAACTGGGCAGGCGCCCGGCGAACGAACCGTTCTCGATGCGCTCGGGGAGGGGATCTACACGATGAATCTCGAGGGCCGGTGCACCTTCATCAATCGTGCCGGCATGGAGATGCTTGGCTACGCCTCGGCTGAAGAGGTGCTTGGCCGTGACATGCACGAGCTGATCCATCACACAAAACCAGACGGCTCGCGCTATAAGCGATGCGACTGCCCGCTGCTGCAAAGCCTGATAACGGGACGCAAGGTACATCTCGAAAGCGAACTTCTTTGGCGCAAAGACGGCAGCTTTTTCATCGCCGAATACTCGTCATTTCCAATTACCTCGGATACTACGATCACCGGAAGCGTGGTCACGTTCACCGATGCCTCCCTGCGAGCCACGGCGCAAAAACGGCTGACTATGCAATATTCAGTCAGCCGGGCGCTGGCCGCGTCCTCCGAGCTCCAGACGGCCCTGACCCAGACTCTCGCCGCCATCGGCGCGGGTTTCGGCTGGGATCTCGGCGCATTCTGGCTGGTCGAGGATGACAAGGAGGGGAACGAGCGGCTGGAGTGCGCTGCACTTTGGCACAGTCCGGGCCTGAAGGCTGACGGATTCGCCGATCGAACTGAAGGTTTACGGCTCGAGCGCGGAGCCGGGTTACCCGGCCGGGTGTGGGCGACCGGGGCGCCTACTTCTGTATCGGATGTCCTGCAAGAGGCCAACTTTCCAAGGCGGGACGAGGCCGCCCGGGGGGGCCTGCACCGCGGCTTTGCCTTTCCGGTCAAGGCGGGGAGAGAGATTGTGGGCGTGGCGGAATTCTTCAGCCGGGCCCTGATCAAGGCCGACGAAAGCCTGCTCGAAGCGGTTGCAACGCTTGGTCAGCAAATCGGTCAGTTCCTGAAGCGCCGGCGGCTTGATGAGGCATTGCGCGAGAACCGGTCCCGGCTCCGGGCTGCGCTTGCAGCATCGCGTACGGGAACGTTCCGGTGGGATATTCGCACGAGCGCGCTTGAATGGGATACGAACCTCGACCGGTTGTTCGGCTTGCCGCCGGGCCGGACAGCCCGGTCCATCGGAAATTTTCTCGAGCTGATTCACCCGGACGATCGTCCGGCTGTCCAGGTGGAAATCGAGCGCTCTGCCCAGCAGAGCGCGGATTTCGCTTATGATTTTCGGGTCATCTGGCCCGATGGCAGCATCCATTGGCTCTCCGATAAAGGCCGTGTGTTCTGCGATAAGGCAGGCCGCGCGCTCTATATGACCGGCGCCTGCACCGACATTACCGACCGCAAGCAGGCCGAGGCGGCACTGCGCGAAAGCGAGTTGCTCAAAAGCGCGATCCTTGAATCGGCCCTTGATTGTATCATTACCATAGATGCGGGGAGCCGGATCATCGAGTACAACCCAGCGGCCGAGCGTACTTTCGGCTATCCCCGTGACGCAGTCATGGGGCGGGAAATGCCGGAGCTGATCATTCCTGCGGAATACCGGGAAAAACATCGCGAGGGTATTGAGCGCTATCTTGCTAGCGGGAAGGGTCCGATGCTCGGCAGGCGCCTCACCATGGAGGCGATCCGCGCCGATCGCGGCCGTTTTCCGGTCGAGCTCGCCATTACATCGACCGGTGCTGGGCAGAATCCCCGATTCACGGCGTATCTGCGCGACATAACGCTTCGAAAGCGCGGTGAGGAGCGGCTCCGGGAGAGCGAGGCGCGATTTCGCACCCTGGCCGACGCCATTCCTCAGCTTGCCTGGGCCACGGCGCCGGATGGGGCAATCACCTGGTACAACCGGCGCTGGTACGAATACACCGGCACAGCATTGGAAGAAATGGCCGGATGGGGCTGGAAAAAGGTGCACCATCCCGACTATGTCGCGGGTGTCGAGGCGCGCTTCCGGCAAGCGCTGGCCAGCGGCGAGCCCTGGGAAGACACGTTTCCCTTGAAAGGAAAAGACGGGCGTTATCGCTGGTTCCTCTCCCGCGCCGTGCCGATCCGTGCTGAGCCAGATCCCGGCAACCCTGAGGCCCGCATCCTCGGCTGGTTCGGCACGAATACCGACATCACCGAATTACGCGAAGCGGAGTTGGAGCTTATCGCCGCGAAGGAGGCGGCCGAGGAAGCCAACCGGGCCAAAAGCCAGTTCATCGCCAATATGAGCCACGAGCTCCGGACGCCGCTTTCGGCCATCATCGGCTACACGGAAATGCTGGAGGAAGAAGCCAGCGACGCGCCAGAGTTCGGTGGATTCCTCGAGGATCTGGGTAAGATTGAGGCCAATGCCCGGCATTTGCTGGCGCTGATCAATGATGTTCTCGATTTATCGAAGATCGAAGCCAAGCGGATGGAGATTCATCCCGAAACTTTCGACGTGGCTGAGCTGGTGCAAGAGCTGGGAAGAACGGTCCAAAGCCTGGTCGAGAAACGATCCAACACCCTCGAGATCCGCTGTGCGCCGGGTCTCGGCACGATGCATTCCGATGTAACCAGAGTCCGGCAATGCTTGCTGAACCTGTTGAGCAACGCGGCGAAATTCACCGAACGTGGCCAGATTACGTTCTCGGCTGCACGGCCCACCGAGGGCGGCCGGGATTGGCTGGTTTTCCAGGTCAGCGATACCGGGATTGGCATGACGCAGGAGCAATTGGGCAAGCTGTTCCAGCGCTTTGCGCAAGCCGACTCTTCGACGACGCGGCGATTCGGTGGCACCGGGCTGGGTCTGGCGCTCACCCGTGCATTCGCCCGGATGTTGGGGGGTGATGTGGAGGTCCAGAGCACACCCGGCCAAGGGTCGACCTTGACGCTCCGGCTTCCGGCGGTGATCGGCGCTGAAACCCCGGTCCCTCAGCAAAGGGTTGTGGCGTCCGCGGACGAATTGGCCGCCAACGGCGATGGGCGGACGGTGGTGCTGGTGGTCGATGATGACCCGGGCACGCGAGACCTAATCTCTCGATTCCTCGAGCGGAAGGGGTTCTTTGTGCGCCTGGCCAGCAATGGTGCGGCCGGGCTGGCTCTCGCGCGGGAATTCCATCCCAGGGCCATGTTATTGGATGTGATGATGCCGGGGATGGATGGCTGGGCCGTGCTCTCCGCCTTGAAGGCCGATCCTGCGACTGCGGATATTCCGGTGATTATGGTTTCCATTGTCAATGAGCGAAGCCTCGCCTTTTCGCTTGGCGCCGCCGACTATCTCACGAAGCCGCTGCGATGGGATCGCCTGAAAGCGGCGGTTGAGCGATTCCGGGACGAGCGGCCAACGCATCCGGTGCTGGTGGCTGATGACGATCCAGATGCGCGGGCGCGGCTCCGGACGACGCTCGAGAGGGGCGGTTGGGCGGTCATTGAGGCTGAGAACGGCCGGCAAGCATTGGAGCAGATTGCGGGGCAGCGGCCCGAGCTGGTCTTGCTCGATCTTCTGATGCCCGAAATGGATGGTTTTGGCTTCCTGCAGGAGCTGCACGTTCATCCGGAGTGGCGGGATATTCCCGTCCTGGTGCTCACCGCCAAGGATATAACGAGCCAGGAACGGCAATATCTCGAGGAACAAGCGGCGCGCGTTTTTCAGAAGGGAAGTATCAGCCTGCGAGAGCTTGCTGGCGAAGTTCAAAGAGTATCCGCAAGCTCAGGCCCATTGGGCCCACGATCGACTACCGGCATTCTGGCGGAGAGTGACAATGCCAAAAATCCTGCTCGTT
>JAFAHH010000664.1 GCA_019237355.1 Acetobacteraceae bacterium
AGGCTCCACCGCCGTGCGGCGCTGCTCCGCCATAAGTGTCGACAATGATCTTGCGCCCGGTCACGCCGGCATCACCGTCGGGTCCGCCAATCACAAACCGGCCGGTCGGGTTGACGAGATAATGTTCTTCCTCGCACATCCAGCCCAGGGGAAGCGTGTCGAGAACGTGCGACCGCACGATCTCGCGCACCTCCTCCTGCTCGATCTGATCGGAATGCTGAATCGATACTACGACCCTTGTTGCTCGCACCGGCTTGCCGTTGTCGTATTGCAGCGTAACTTGGCTCTTCGCATCGGGGCCGAGCAAGGGCGTCTTCCCGGAATGTCGCGCTTCTGCGAGCGAGCGCAAGATGGCGTGGGCATAGAAGATGGGCGCGGGCATCAGTTCGGGTGTCTCGGTACAGGCATAACCGAACATCATGCCTTGATCGCCAGCGCCCTCATCCTTGTTGCCCGAGGCATCGACACCCTGGGCGATATCGGTCGACTGCCCGTGGATCAGACACTTGATTGCGGCGCGTTGCCAATGAAAGTTCTCTTGCTCGTAACCAATCTCGCGAATCGCGTTGCGCGCGACCTCGATCAGCCTCTCTCCAGTTATCGAAGATGGGCCACGGACTTCTCCAGCCAACACCACATGGTTAGTGGTAACCAACGTCTCGACGCCACAACGAGCTTGCGGCTCTGCAGCTAAAAAGGTATCGACGATCGCGTCGGAGATACGGTCGCAAATCTTGTCGGGATGACCTTCCGACACCGACTCGCTGGTGAAAACAAAATTGCGGTTGGCCAAGAGATCGTCCTTCCTGAAAGGTTCAAGTTATCAACAGGCAAACCCAGGTATTGCAACCGCAGGGCGCGAAGGTCAAGCGCGATTCGCGCTTACGAACACCGGATGTGGCCGGACTGCTATTTCGCCTCCGGCCGCTCTGCCCCGCCCGCCAGGGCTCTGGCGAGTTCGAACAGACGGCGGCGCAACCCCGGATCGTCAATCCGGTAGTAAGCGCTGACCAGTTCGACAGTCTCACGCCGACGCAACGGATCAGAGTCGAATGATTCGGCGGCAGGCTCGGAGAACCCTGCCGGAATGGCCGGAGCGCGGACCGGATCCATATCATCAAAAAAGAATGACACCGGCACGTCTAACACCCGGCTCAGATCGTGCAGGCGGCTGGCTCCGATGCGGTTGGCACCGCGCTCATATTTCTGCACTTGCTGAAAGGTTAGACCAATCGCCTCACCCAGCTTTTCTTGACTCAAGCCGAGCATGTTGCGGCGCAGGCGCACCCGGGAACCAACGTGGACGTCGATCGGGTTGGGCTTGTCTCTCTTTCGGCGGGCCAGCCGGCGCGTCTGTTGCTGCATCGCCATTTCGGTAAATCACCCCGTTTAAGGCAACGCTTCACCGTAGAGTACACCATTACCATAGAGTACACCATTGCACGTTCGCGACAACCCGGCTCAACAGAAAACAGCCGGTTTTCGCTCTCGAAAGCGTTTGGGGAAAGCGCGTCGGGAGGCGCTCTTAGCGCAGCCGCAATGCCGCAGGAACAAGACCCAGCAACACGAGCGCGAGCAGGGTCCAGTCGCCGGCCCGGGAGTAGAACGTGCGGTTGCCTGGGCTCGGAAGATTGACATCGAGATAGCCGATCATATCGAGGTCGATTCGCGTGCGGACCCGTCCGACCGAATCGATCACAGCGCTAATTCCGTTGTTGGCCACGCGCACCATCGGCAGCCCTTCCTCGACGGTGCGGGTACGGGCACTGGCAAGGTGCTGGAACGGGCCAGCAGTGCGGCCGTACCATGCATCATTGGTGAGGTTCAGAAGCCAGGCTGGGCGATTTTCCTCGTCGACGACTGCGCCGGGGAAGATGGCTTCGTAGCAAATCAACGGCGAAAAAGGCGGTATTCCCGGCAATGTGATCGTCCGCGGTCCCGGACCGGCACTGAAATCAATACCGCCGGCAGTAATTTTCCTGAACGGCAGCAGTTCGCGCAATGGTATATATTCCCCGAACGGGACGAGGTGTGCCTTATCGTAACGGGCTACGATGTCACCCTTAGCGTCCACGGCCTCTGTGCTGTTCCAGATCTGCATGACCGGCCCGGGCGGCGGGTTTGCCCGCAACACGCCGGTGATTACATAACCGGATTTCGGGGCGATCCCCGCAATCCGGCGGCGATGACCAATATCC
>JAFAHH010000670.1 GCA_019237355.1 Acetobacteraceae bacterium
CAGCGGGTGAGTATCGCCGCAGGCTCAGCGTCCCTCGCTCGAGGTCGGTGCCGGAGACGCCCAGCCATACCGCGAGCCCGGCCAGCAGCACGGCCCGCAGCCAGTCGCTGGTGAATGCGAAGATCAGGATGTAAGCGGCAAGGCTAAGCAGCCCGGCGATCCAGGCCCGATGCAGAAACAACCAGAGGGGCCCAAAGAGGAAGGCGCCCCAGGCAAATCCTTCGGGAACCAACTCGGGCGGTTTATCCTCGCGGATGTGGACCGTCCAGAATTTCATAGTGCTCCCTTGGTGGAGGGAATTGTGCCGGTTGCCCGGGGGTCAAGCGCCACTGCCATCCGCAAAGCCCGGGCGAGCGCCTTATAGCAGGCTTCGGCGACATGATGGGCGTTGCGGCCCACCCGCTGGGTGATGTGCAACGTGATCTGGGCATTGGCGGCGAAGGCGCGGAAGAATTCCTCGAACAGTTCGGTATCCATCTCGCCGATTTTCGGCTGGGCGAAGCTCACGTGCCAGACCAAATGGGGGCGCCCTGAGATGTCGATCGCGGCCTCGACCAGCGCTTCGTCCATGGGAACAAGCGCCTGTCCGTAGCGCGTTATTCCGCGCTTATCCCCAAGGGCCTGCGCGAAGGCTTGGCCGAGCACAATGCCGGCATCCTCGGTCGTGTGATGGAAATCAATATGCAGGTCGCCCTTCGCTTGAAGGGTGAGGTCGAACAGGGCGTGGCGTGCGAGCGCGGTCAGCATGTGGTCGAGGAAACCGATGCCGGTCGTGATTTCGGCCCGGCCGGTGCCGTCGAGATCGAGCGTGATACGAACATCCGTCTCGGAGGTGGTTCGGGCAAGCGATACGACACGGGGCATAGCGCCATTTACAGCAATCCCGGTCTGGGCGCGATGGGCCGGAGCTTCGCGTTTCGTTGAGCGCAACGCGAGGCGCGTAAATACGTTTGACCTTCGATACGGGAGGGACGAAATGAAATTCCACACGCTATTTGCAGCAGCATTTCTGGCGGGTTCGGTGATGGGCGCCACCGCGATTGCCCAGCCGGCGCCACCGCTGACCTACGCTCAGCCACTCGCACCGGCGGCGGTGCGGATCGTGCAAGACCGGTTACGCCAGCTCCGGCTTTACTCGGGCCGGGTTGATGGGGTTTGGGGATCGGATAGCGCAGCCGCGCTGCAGCGGTTCCAGGAAACACATGGGTTGCAAGTGACGGGCCAGCTTAATCAGGCGACGATCGCCACGCTTGGCCTCAACCCAGCTGACGTGTTGGCGGCGGGCCAGCCGGCGCCGCCTGCTCCGCCGCCGCCCCCAGCGGGCGCCGCAGCAGCCGGTACTGTTAGCCCGGACGTCGTCCGCGCTGTGCAGACCCGGCTGCGGGCGCTGAATTTCTATTCCGGCCCGGTGGATGGGATTTGGGGCGGCGAGACGCAGGGAGCCTTGCAGCGGTTCCAGGAGGGTCAGGGATTACAGCCGAATGGGCAGCTCAACCCGGCCACAATCAGCGCGCTGGGGCTCGATCCGAATATGCTGGCTCGGTGACGGTTCCGGCTGGGGCGCGGCCCGGCCCTGGGGCGGATCCTGCAGCCGCCGGCCATATTGGTACGACCCGATCGGCCATATCGATGGTCGACCGGCGGTGCGCCACAATAATGCGGGGGATGGTCAGCAACCGGACTGCGGTGTTGATCTTGCGCTCGTTCTCCTCGTCCAGATGGCTGGTTGCCTCGTCGAGCAATAAGATCCGCGGCCGCCGGTAGAGTGCCCGGGCCAGCACCACGCGTTGCATCTGGCCGCCGGAAAGCGTGCTGCCCATGTCGCCAACCAATGTCTCGTACCGCATCGGCATCCGAATGATCTCGTCATGGATAGCGGCGAGCTTGGCGGCATGCTGGATGCGCTCCGGGTCAGGCGACGGGCTGAACGCGGAAATATTCTCGGCGATCGATCCCGCAAACAGCCGGTCATCCTGCAAGACGCACCCGATCTGCGACCGGTAGTATTCGAGACCGATTGCCTGCACCGGCACATCATCGAGGAATACCGTCCCAGAACTGGGCCGCAACAGGCCCGCTAGGATCTTTAGCAGAGTGGTCTTGCCTGCGCCTGAGGGCCCGACGATCGCAACGCACTCCCCAGGGGCGACATCGAAATTGAACCCGGAGATCACATGCGGCTCGTTATCGCCGTACCGGAAGCTAATGCCCCTAGCACTCAGGGCGGGCTTGACCTCCTGCAACACGGGGTCGTCCTCCGGAGCGGTCACGTGCGTGACACTGCTGGCCTCCTCCGGATCCGCAAGCGCGATATCGGCAATGCGCTCACCGTGCAGGGTGAGCATGCTTATCTTCACGACCGTATCGAGCAACGTGGCGATGCGCGTCGAGAACTGATCCTTATAGGCCAGGAATGCGACGAACATACCCACGGTCAGCGAGCCGCCCATTACGGCGCGGGCACCCAGGAACACGATCACGATCCGGTCGAGCCCGAACAGAAGGGTGTTGGCCGTCTTGAAAATCAAATCCAGCTTCTGCACGTGCAAATCGGCACTCACCCGATCCACAAGGTAGTTGTTCCAGCTTGCTTGCCGGCGATCACCGATCACGAGTGCCTTGACACTAGGCATGCCGCGCAGGGTTTCGATGAAATGCGTTTGCTCCCGCGCCGCGGTTACAATCGACTCCTCGTTTGCTCTCCAATAAAGCCGGTAAGCCACGGCGCGCATGAGCGCGTAGATTACCATGACGGCTTGCGCGAGCATCGCCAGAAGCGGGGCGTAAAGCCACATCATAACGACGAGGCCCACCGACATGACGCCGTCGACGAGGCCGGAAATCGGACCGGTGGTCAATGTCTTCTGGACCGTGTCCAATGAGCCAAAGCGCGATGCGATGTCGCCGACATGGCGCCGCTCGAAGAAACTGAGCGGTAACCGGACCAAGTGCCGGAATAGGCTCATCTTCCACTGCAAGGTCAAGCTGGCCCCAGCAGCCATAATGCACCAGGAACGAACGAAGTCGACCACTACCCGAAAGCCTAGGAGCAGGCCTAGGCCGAGAGCGATCAGCGTCAGCAAGTTACGGTCATCCGACACGATCACTTCATCGAGGACGACCTGGAAGGCCATCGGGATCGCAATGGTCGCGAGCTCGAGGAGCAGCGACATCACCAGGATCTGCCCGGCGGCGGTCGCAAAACCCTCCGTCCGGCGCAGAATGTGGCTAATGCGGATGCGGGCACGCTCCGTCTTGCGCTCAAACCCTTCGGTCGGCCAGGCTTCTAGGGCGATCCCGGTGAAGCGGCGGGATACCTCCTCCATCGGCAGCTTGCGCCGCCCAAGCGCCGGATCGTTGATGGTGATCGCACGTTTGCTGACGTGTGTGAGTACAACGAAGTGCTTATGTTCCCAGTGCAGAATGCACGGTAAGCGCAACTGCTTAAGATTGGGAATCTCGGCACGGAGCGCCCGCGTTGATAGCCGAAGCTGCGATGCCAGCCGCACGACATCATGCAGGGTCATGCCCTTCAGCGAGATGCTACACTGGCGGCGCAAGGCCGCCAGATCCACGCGGTGGCCGTAATGGCTCGCAATCATGGCGAGGCAAGCCATCCCGCACTCGGCCGCTTCGGTCTGTCGCACGACCGGCGTGCGGCGGGCTCCGAACATGGCTCCGGCTGGGAGATGTGCCGTAATTGTCATTCTGGTCTGGTCTGCCTCTCAGGCGCCGTGGAGATCGTAAAGGGGTGCAATGATCCATTCGTAGATCGGCCGGTTCTCGAGCAGCACGTAAGCATCGACTTGCATGCTGGCCTGCAGGGGCTCGGAGCGGCCATAGACCGTGACGTCTTGGCGATCGGGGCTAACCACGACTCTATAGAACGTCTTGCCTTGGTTTTCTGGCGCTACGGTCGGAACCAGGGACTTCAGTTCTTCGGGTTGCAAGGCGGCGTGCGAGACTTCGGTCACGGTGCCCCAATACTGGCCGAATTTCTGATACGGAAAGGAGCTGTACCGCAGCAGCACCCTCTGGCCTGGTTGTATGAAACCAATGGCACTGCTGGGTGCCAGAAGTTCGGCATGCAATTGATTGTCGGACGGAACGATCGTGAGCATGCGGGCACCGCTGGCAACCAATTGGCCGGCGCGGCTCGCGATCGCGGTCACCTTACCCGCGCCAGGGGCGAGGATTTCGATAGAGTGGTGCGCCTCGCTGTTGGCGACCTGCTGATCGAGCTCCGATATTTTCGAGCGCATCGCGTCGATCTCCTGCCCTACGGTGAGATCGTTCGAGGCTTGCTTATATTGGACTTCGATCAGCTCCGACTGCAGGCGAAGCTGATCGCTTTTGAACTGCTCCAGCTCGTCCTTAGCGCGCATCCAGTTGGCCTGCTGGACGTTGCGCTCATTCATGTTGCCGATACCCATTGCGACATAGCGGTTGTAATCGGCAAGAGTCTTGGTGAGCGTCCGGACAAACTCCTCTTTCTGAGCGATCTGCGCTCCTTTCTGCTGGATCTGCGCCATAAGGTTTTCGATTCTGCGCTGCAACTCCGCATCCTGCTGTTCGCGCAATCTTACCTTGGCGGCAATCTGCGCGACGAGTAAGCCACGCTGCACGGCCAAAGCTTGCAGGATTTGCTGCTGCGTGCTGCCGTTTTTGGTCGAGGTGTCGGTGTTCAGAGCGTAAAGTGGTGCTCCACTCGTCACGACCTGCCCATCCTCGACATTGAGGGCCTGGACCCAGCCGGCGGCCGGGGAAGAAACGGGGATCAGGCCGGCGCTGGGCAGCATGACCCCATGCAAATCCACGCGCCTGGCATAACTGCCGAACGTAACAAGCACCGCCGCGGCCACGGCGACAACGAATGAGGAGATACTCGATAGAGCTGCCGGAAATCCAAGGGCGATGGCGGGGCGCCCAAGCCAGAGCATCTGCCGCTCCCGGACCGATTCGGGCCGGAATAGCTCCTGGCGAGGAACGGTCAGGTCGCGTGGTTGATCTGTTTGCAGCATTGCCATCATTGCGCGGCCGGTAGAACGGCTCCCCGCCGAAGCGCCGGGCAGGGAACTCGCCTTGAGGCTGGTAACACTCTAGGATTGGCTTCTGGGCATTTCGCTGGATTATAGTAACGTGAAATATCGCTGAAAGCTCGCATAAACGGTTTGACTGGCCTGTGCTACGGCGTCTGGGCCGCTGGCATAGGCCACGGAATGGGCGATAGCCTCGACCAAAACCAGCGGGGGGGCGGCGCCGCCCGCGATCAGGTCAAGCTCAGCAGCAGCGAGTTCTCTTAGCTCGTTCATGTTCAACCATATTGGTTCGGGTGTGAGGCAGACCTGGATCGGCCGGGTCCAGACAGCGCCGCCGCGGCCAGGGCGAAAACGACCGGGGAGATGCTCGACAGAGCCGCAGGAAGTCCGAGAGCAATGGCGGGGCGCCCGCGCCAGAGCATTTGCCGCTCCCGCACCGATTCGAGCCAGAATAGCTCCTGGCTGGGAATGGTTAGCTCGCGTTCCTGATCTGCGCGGCATAGCGATTCGTTCGGGTGCCCCAAACGGCTCCCTGCCGAAGCATCGGACAGGGAGCCTGCCTTAAAGCTGGTAAGGCCTTAGAGTGGCTTTGGTCTAGACGGCGTATTGGTCGACATAGGCCCAGTTAGCCGCATAAGCTGTTGAATGGTCGTATGCGTTAGCCTGGGCGATCTGTTGGACGATGGAGTTGTTGACGTCGCTGTAGTACGCGTTTGAGTATATAGTTGCGGCTTGGCTTGCGGTGTTGGTTTGATTGTCACCTCCCGCGATCAGGTCAAGCTCAGAGGCAGTCAGTTCTACTAGCTCGCTCATGCTATTCTCCAACCATTTGGTTAGGGTAAAGGCAGGCCGCTCCCTGCCCCAAGGCATCGGACAGGAAGCCTGACTTCAGGCTGGTAAGGCTTTAGACCGGTTTTGGTCTAGCCCGCGTATTGGTCGACATTGGCATAGTTAGCCGCATAGGCGTTTGAATAGTCGTAGGCGTTAGCCTGGGCGATCTGTTGCACGATCGAGTTGTTGACGTCGCTGTAGTACGCGTTTGAGTATATAGCTGCGGCTTGGGCGGCGTTGTTGGTTTGATTGACACCTCCCGCGATCAGGTCAAGCTCAGAGGCGGTGAGTTCGATTAGCTCGCTCATGCTATTCTCCAACCATTTTGGGTTTGGGTATGAGGCAGACCGCGACCGGCCGACCCCACCCAAGGCTTATCCACCTGCGCTCGCGTGAGCGCAACAAAAAAATGCGCCCCGCCCCCAAATAAATTCGGGAGCGAGGTTGTTTTACTGAGCGAGAGAGGTTGTTTCACTCAGAGGTGGAAGCCAACAAGTTGCGAAGGACCTCTTGTAACACAACTAATGACACTATTTGGTGCACGCCACAGCAATCCGTGCCTTTACGTATTTCTTAGGCGCGCTCCTTACGTCTAACGAACAGACGATAGTGTTCAGTCCAAGCGTTGGTTTGAACGTCTAGTGAATTTTTTGCTACTGAGTCTGTTTGCGGCCAAATTTGCCGGGAAACGACCTGAATCAAGGCCGCCCTGCAATCGTTTCTATGATTACGGGACGGCCGAGCGAACGCCGCCCCGAAATCCTTCCTCTATGCGCCGCAAAAAACGGGGAATGCGGGGAATGCGGGGAATGCGGGGAACGCGGGGAACGCGGGGAGTAACATTGACGCAAACTCGGGTGGCGGCGTACCCTCTGATACGGTAACACCATTCGAGGCCCCAGAAGAAGTAACAACAACCACAGAAGTACCACCGGTCCCGCTGACGGTGCTTGATTGGTACACTGTGTTCACTGAGTCGCCGCCAGCTACGCTTTGCAATTCAGCCTCGGTCAGCTCAATCAATCGAGTAGGCTTCTCGATTGTTCTTCCTCTCATTGGATTCCTCCTTTTTGGATTGGTGCGAACCGCAGGGGCGATTTCCGAGCCTGTCGCAGCCCAGCCGCTTACCGGCTCTTTCTAGTGTGAATACAAGGCTTTGGCCTCGGGGGGTCCGTCGGCCCCCGATGATCTCGTCCGGTGGTTATCGCTCCCTCGAGTTAGTGGCGGATGCCTTTACAGAAATGTGGGCCCGCTCGCTTGTTACCGAGACGCCCGTTGCCCTATCCGAACGAATTACCTCAACATCGGCCGTTCCGGGGGGTTTTACCTCTATCACCGGCTCCTGGCCTGATTGCAGGACAACCTTGATGCTCTGCCCGCGTCCACCAGCAGCGTGCCCCATCTCCGATTCAACCAGCCCGATGAGTTTGCCGGCTCTCGGACCCCGCTTCGGGCGTCCCCTCACAGCCACCTCCCTCGTCTCCAGATTCATTGCGAGAGATGTCCAAGCACAGCCTTAGCGTTCCGGCCCCGTTTGAGCAATTATCTCATCCCCATATTACGCATACTTTAGTGGGATGCAATCAGAATCCTCGGTGCTACATCCAAGTTAATCTGTGCCGGCATCGGCATAAAAACAGCCCTATATACTTCCGTATGTCTGAAAGCAATAATCCCCAGTGCGCACGTAATTTCAATCTGGCGGGAAACGCTCTGCTGCTATTAGCAAGCGGGTTTAGGCGGTTTCCCGGACCGCAGGCCATGTAGTTTCGATAAGCAAACCGACTTAGAAATTTCTTGAATCACCCGAGATGGGAGTTTGGAGGCGGACTGAACTGACCGATTAATGGATTATTTCTCTCCCGCGCTAAGGCTGACCTATACCCGTCCCCGGCTCACACGATAATCCGCGGCTTTGCACACGACTTCATGCGCTCGTCCCTGGATGAAACGACCCATGGTGGGGGTTGTCCGATGTCAAAAGGCTGATCGGGAAACCCGCTCGCTTCTTTCGTATGCGGGCCTCCGTGGGATCGGAGAATCCCCAAACAGGCAGATGTGGGTACCGCGTGCCATTCTTACGCCAAAAGCGCGGTGGTAGCCGTACCAGTGGAAACGAGATTTGGACCCTCGCCTACAAACGCAGGCTGTGAGTGCTCTCGGGAGAGCCGCACAGCCGCAACTCGAGTCCAGACAGAGACCAGCTAGTCTAGACCAGCTATGAGCATCTTTTCAGCCCAGCCGTAGCCATCGAAGAAGCGCGCTGCAAATCCTACACGCGATCGTACGTTGTGTCGTCAAAAAGGATCCAGTGATCCTTCGACATCGGGTCATCTATTTTGGATTGGCATCGGATGGTAGCGGCGGGCGGATTTGAACCACCGACCAAGGGATTATGATTCCCCTGCTCTACCACTGAGCTACGCCGCCATCCGAAGGTCTGTATCGCCCAGATAATGCCCGCCCCGCGGCTGCGTCAATCGGGCGGCTCGACCATGATCAGCCCTGACGCACATTAACTCTGCCCGGTGGCGGCCAGCCCCACCCGCAGCAGCCAGATCAGCGCTCGCCGCCCGGGGCCCCACTGGGCGGGCTCCAGCACCTGCAGAAGTTCCTCGGCCGTCGCTTCGCCGCGGCGCCGCAACTCATCCAGCAGCGCGGCGATTCCATCCTGCCCCAGCTCGCCCGGGAGAGCGGGCGATGTGAAGGCCAGCAGCCTGGCTAGGTCGCATGACGGCGCGGCCGGGTCCGGGCGCAACCGCTGCCCGGGGCCGAAGAGGGCGGTTGGCCAGGCGGCGCAGGCCTGATGCGCGTCCATGTGAAGCGGGTGGGGTGCCGGCGTGCCGGCCGGAGCACTCGCGGCGGCGGCTCGGCGCAACCTGCGCTGCTCCTGCCACAGCGCCTGGTGTTGCGGGATTACCGTCGCCCAGTCGAACACCCGCCGCGCTCGGGCCTGGCCGGCCTCGCCCATGCGCCGGCGCAACTGCGGATCGGCGGCCAACGCCCGAATCGCCTCGGCCGCCGCGGCAATGTCCACCGCCGTGAGGCGTGCCGCCAGAGCAAGCCAGGCGCCATAACTGATCTGACCGGTAGCGAAGCGGAGCGACGCCTCGCGGCCCTCGCCGGGCGGCGCCATCAGCGTCGGGACCAGCATGCCATCCAACCCGTGCCGCACCGTGTCGCGAAAGCCGTCCCAGTCCGTGGCGACCACCGGGAGGCCAGCGGCCATGGCTTCGACCGGCGCGAGACCGAACGTCTCCTGCACGTTGTCGACCAGCAAGGTGAAGATGTCGGCGGCCGACCAGATCTCCTGCCGCACCGGCGCCTCCCGGCCATCCAGCGTGTGCAGCAACACCTCGGGGCAGAGCGCGGCCGCCTGGCTGCGCCAGCGCTCCTCCTCCGGCGGGTTCAGCCACCAGCCCGCCAGGATGAGGTGCAGCCGCCGCGGCTGGCTTCGCGCCGCCCGGCCGAGTGCCGCGAACATTGGCAGCGGGTGCGCCTTGCTGTGTTGGCTGAGCCGGCCGACATAGAGCGCCGCGACGTCATCAGGCGCGATGCCGAGCCGCTCCCGCCAGGCCGCGCGCCAGCCCGGCCGCGGCGTGAAGCGGTCGGCATCGATGCCGAGCGGGATGACGGGCAGCATCGGGCGCGGGAAGCGGGTAGCCCCCAGCCGCTCGGCGAGCCTTGCCTCCTCCGCTCCGAGCATTTCCTGCACCATGGCAAGCACCGCGCGCGAGGTGCAGATCAGGGCGTCCCAGGGCTGCACGGGAGCGCCGGTCAGCGCTGTCAGCATTGCCATGGCCACGTTATCCGCCGTGGTGTGGGTAACGCCCGTCAGCGCATACGCGTGGTGGCCGATGAAGCTGCGCTGTGCTGACAACAGCCACAAGTTAGGACTGCTGAGAATTAGGCTGCCTAGCTCCGCCACCTGATCCAGCCGGTGTGGCTCGATGACTCGGACCGGCATGGTGGCCCCGAGTTCACGCGTGAGTTGCTCGAAGGCTTCGCGCCCGCGAGCTTCGGCCGTATAGCCATACAGGGTCTCGAGCCCGCCATGACGAATGAGGCCCTGCAGAAAACTTTGGCTGGCCGCGCGCAGACCCATAAGCTGCTGCTGGCCAGACTCATAGTACTGCGAATAGAAGAGAATGGCCGGCGAGATCCTGGCTGACACTTCAGCCACGGGGGGCTACGAGATGAGGCATATCTCCCTCCAGGGTGCATGGAGTGGGCGGACTACCCACATTTGTGCATGTATCAGGGAGCCGCTGAACCAGGTTCTTGACTGCTGAGCGGGAGAACCGAATTTGCTGTCCGCTCGCGCCGACTGCGCACGAGCAGGGTTCTAGTCAAAGGAACGGCAGGCCGAGGCAGCAACCCATTCACCTTAGTACGGCGTATGTCAACCCAAAAACCAATGGCGATTATCATTCACGGCGGTGCCGACGAAAATGTCGATCAGACGGATCCCGTGGCACCAAATCATGTGGATGCAAAGCTTGCCGCGCTAAGAGAAATCATCCGGGATGCGTGGGCCGCATTGTATTCTGGCAAACCGGCACTCGATGTTGTCGAGCGGACGGTTGTCGCCCTCGAGGATAACCCGGCGTTCAACGCAGGATACGGCGCAGCGATCGGTGCGGAAGGCGTCGAGCTTGACGCCGGTATTATGGACGGGCGAACTGGCAAATTCGGGGCGGTGACGGGAATAACCGTTGTTAAAAATCCGATTATTGCCGCTCGGGAAATATTGGAGACGCCATACAATCTCTATCAAGGAATAGGTGCAAATGCCTTGGCCCAGGAGGTTGCACGACGGAGGGGTTTGAAATGCATCTCGGCACGAGCGCTGGAAACCGCTTATCAACGAGCCAAATGGGAACGGTGGAAAAGGAGGCGAAATGAGAATCCGGTGAAATCCTCGGACGGGACCGTCGGCGTCGTGGCATTTGATGGTACAGCTATTGCCGCAGGAACCTCAACAGGCGGCATGACGGGTAAACCTAAAGGACGTGTCGGGGACACACCCCTCCTTGGCGCCGGAACGTTTGCGAGCGCCGATGCAGGCGCAAGCGCAACCGGAGAGGGAGAAAAAATCATGCAGCTCGGGCTGACGCGCTACGCCGTCGAAAGCCTGCAACGCCACAGGCTCTCTCCGCAGGAAGCGGCCGAGAGCGCCATTGCCGCATTAGGGGCAATCGGTGGACGAGGAGGTATCATTATCGTTGATAATACAGCCAGGGTCGGCGCGTGTACCAATGCGCCGCTTATGACTTGCGCATTCATGACTGCGTGGATGTCGGCTTCGAAAGTCGAAGCGAAGGAGGCAGTCAAGGGGCGGTCGACCGCCGATCAGGAGTGAGGAGTGGGTCTCGATGTATGAGGGCGATCATGGTTGTGAACTCGGGCGCTATTTCCCCGACTCCGCCGGGCCTCAGGCTCAGTCGCAGGTGGCGGTAGTCATTCCCACGATGCTGCGGCCCTGCCTCGAGACCGCGCTCCGGTCGGTCTACGCGCAAGCGGGCGTGGGGCGCGTCCAGATCATGATTGGCATCGACAGGCCGGGGAACCCTGCGGCGCTCTATCGCGTTCTAGAGGCCCGTCCGGCCAACATGTCGGCGCTAGTCCTGACGCTGCCCTATTCGACATCTGTCCGTCACGGCGGGCCCCATACCGCCACGGACGGGGGCGCCCTGCGCGCTATCCTGAGCTTCATGGCCAACACCCGCTATGTGGCCTATCTGGACGACGACAATACCTGGTTCCCCGATCACCTGAAGAACCTGCTCGCGGCGATCGAGGGAAAGGTTTGGGCCTTCTCGCGCCGGATCCTGGTCGACGAGGAGACGGGCCGGGAGCTGGCCGTCGATCGCTGGGATTCGGTCGGGGCTAATAAGGGCCGGCTCGCGGCCATAGGCGGGCTGGTGGACCCGAGTTGCCTGTTGATCAACAAGGTTGTGGTCGCCCGGGTGTTAGGGCGGTGGAGTGAGACGGCGGATGGGAGCCTGTCGGATGCGGCCGACCGGCATTTCTTTGCCGCCATCCGGAACACGCCACATGGCGCGGTGCAGGAGGCAACCGTGCGGTACAGCATCCGCCGCGACAACATCCTACACAAGATCATGGCGGAAGGGATCGAGTACTAGGCTCGCCGCCGCAGCCGCGCCGGGTTGGAGGGAGAAGCATACGCGAGTCGTGGAGGGTAGTCACACGCTGGCAGAGTGGCCGTTTGGTCTCACCCCGATCAGCTTCGTGGCAATTCCTGCGCGCCTGGTTTCAGCCTAAATGCGGGAGTTGCGCCTGAATGTGGCCCGCATTTTTGGCGGGTTTG
>JAFAHH010000172.1 GCA_019237355.1 Acetobacteraceae bacterium
CGATCGCTGGAATGCAACGTCAACGGAATGAAAACTCCCGGCATGGGAGGCGCGAACAGCCTCAAACAATCGCATAAGTTTTGCTCACACCAAGCCGGGAGCTGCGCTGTTTCAGTTTTTCAGCAAACTGTTAGGGGTCCTCGGCCATTCCGTCCTCCCGGCTCATTGCCGCACACGCTGGGAATTTGGGACCGGATACTTATGATGCTAGCCTCTCAAACGTACAGCTTACGGCCGGAGTGGAAAGATATAGTCCATGTTCATTGTAAGGATCCGGATTGCCGCTCGTTCCGAGTGAGCTCATCGTTCGCCAGTTGTTTCATGGCGAGACCCCTTTGCCTCCTCCGCGATCAGCTCCTTCTTCGAAAGCTTGCCAATCATCGTCCGCGGTAAGCTATCGCGAATCTCGATCTGCCGCGGCATTTCGATCTTCGAAACCCTGGCCGAAAGGAACCCCAATAACTCCTCTGGCCGGGTCTGCGCACCTGCGCGGAGCGTCACGAAAGCCTTGGGCGCTTGGCCGCGATATGCATCAGGCACCCCGATGACAACGGCCTCCGCAACCGCCGGATGCTGATAGAGCGCCTCTTCCAACACACGCGGATACACGTTGTACCCGCTGCACAAGATCAGATCCTTGATTCGGTCCACGATGAACAAATAACCATCCTCATCGAGGTATCCGATATCGCCGGTGCGCAGCGCGCCCTTGACAAAAACCGCGGCGGTTTCCTCCGGACGCTTCCAATACCCCTTCATCACCTGCGGCCCGCGCACGCATATTTCACCCTTAGCGCCCGTCGGCAGCGTCCGGCCGGGCTTGTCCGGCTCGCGGATCTCAATTACCGTATCGGCCATCGGGATACCGACGGAACCGTCCTTGATCCGCCCATCCAAAGGATTGCATGCAACAACCGGCGAGGCTTCCGTCAGGCCGTAGCCCTCCACCAGCTTGCAATTTGTAAGTTTCTCGAATCGCTTCCGCAGCTCCGCGGCAAGCGGCGCACCTCCCGAGATACAAAACCGCAAAGAGGAAAGATCGCACCGGCGCTTCTCCGCCGCGCTGCTGATTGCGGCATATACGGTGGGCACCCCATGCAAGATTGTGGGCCTCTGGCGGTGGATGGCTCGCACGACGGCGCCAATCTCAAATCGTGGATGCAGCAGCAGCTCGGTACCCGTCGCGATGCCGCTATTCATCACCGCCGTCATGGCGAATACATGAAACAAGGGCAGCACGGCCAGCGTCCGTTCCTCGCCTAGCCGCAGACTCGGCACGTGTAGAAGCACCTGGTGGCAGTTGGCCGTGAGATTCCGATGCGTGAGCATGGCGCCCTTGGGCGTGCCGGTCGTGCCGCCCGTATATTGCAGCACGGCGACATCATCAGCGCCAATTGGGATTGATGCAGGGCTACCAGACTGGCCCATCACTCGGGCCAATGGCAGGACCCGATCATCATAGGAGGGCCGGACCAGGCTCCGGTATCGCAGAATCGGAAACAGCGCCGCCTTGACCGGAGGTAAAATCCCGCCCATCGGACAGACCACTATCCACGAAAGCCCCGCTTCATCGGCGACGGCCCGCACCTTCGGATAGATCATGGCCAGGTCCGGAACCACCATCAGCTTGGTCCTTGAGTCCCTGATCTGATTGCGCAACTCCGGCTCCGAATAGAGCGGATTGAAGTTGACGACGATTGCGGCCGCCCTAAGGGCAGCGAAGTAAAAAACAACAAAGTACGGTGTATTGGGAAGGCACAGACCCACGCGGTCGCCGGGCTTTATGCCAAGTTCCTGAAGCCCCTTTGCTGCACGGTCAACCCATTCGCCAAGTTCCAAATAGGTCCAGCGCCGTCCCATGAACTCGAGCGCGGGGCGTTGCGCAAACTGCGCAACCGCCGAGTCAAGCAAGGCCGGTAACGTTTTGGCTTGGCGCAAGCCAGGGAAGGGCGCATCAGGCATATTCCGCTATAATCCGATTCACAAACGGGTCCAGAGGGAGAGCGATGATGGGGCAATGGGTCCGGGTGGCGAAAGCCTCAGCTATCCCGAAAGGATCCGTGATCGGGGTCCAGGTCGGGGAGCGCGATATCGCCCTCTACCATCTGCAAGACGGCACATTCTGCGCCACAGACAATGTCTGCACCCACGAATTCGCTAGGCTCTCGGAGGGTTGGCTGGAAGGGGAGGAGATTGAATGCCCCCTGCATGCTGGGCGATTTGATGTGCGCACGGGCGAAGCGCTCTGCGAGCCGGTGGTAAAAGACCTCGAGGTGTATGAAGTGAGGCAAGAGGGGGACGATTTGTTGGTTGAAATTTAGACGTCCTCGGTCTGATTTTCATCCACGCGGCCGCATCGGTTGAGCGTCCTTTACGCGCGCATGACGAGGACCCTCGTGGCAGCCTTGCCACGAGCGCCCATATTGTGGCCAAAACCTCGGAAAAGGCCTATATCTGGTTGACCCAACCCAGGAACCGGGCAGGATGCGCCCAGCCGATTCACCAAGGGGGAACCGCCGTGCTCGATGCTGACGTCCAGTTACCGGGCCACTATCAGGTACATTGTGATCGGCAGCGAGACGTTCTGCTCACCGATTTCGGCCGGGCGACGTTGGACGACCGCTACCTCCTGCCCGGCGAAAGCTACCAAGACCTATTTGCCCGGGTCGCGAGCTATTATGGCGATAATGCGGCGCATACCCAGCGCATCTACGACTACATCAGCCGCCTTTGGTTCATGCCGGCGACCCCAATTCTCTCGAATGGCGGCACCAAGCGCGGCCTGCCTATCTCGTGCTTCCTCAATGAGGCGGCGGACAGTCTCGAGGGAATCGTCGGTCTCTGGAATGAGAATGTGTGGCTGGCCTCCAAGGGCGGCGGCATCGGGAGCTATTGGGGCAATCTGCGCTCGATTGGCGAAAAAGTCGGCCAGAACGGGAAGACCTCGGGGGTCATTCCGTTCATCCGGGTGATGGATAGCCTCACCTTGGCGATTTCCCAGGGTTCGCTGCGCCGCGGATCGGCTGCCGTTTACTTGCCCGTATCACATCCGGAGATTGAGGAATTTATTGAGTTTCGCCGCCCCACCGGCGGCGATCCGAACCGCAAGGCGCTGAACCTGCATCACGGCGTCCTGGTTCCCGACGCCTTCATGCGGGCCGTCGATGCCGACGAACCTTGGCCGCTGGTTTCCCCGCGCGACGGCAGCGTGGTGAGGACGGTATCTGCCCGAAGCCTCTGGATCCGGCTACTCACCTCGAGGATCGAGACGGGCGAGCCCTATCTGGTATTCAGCGATCACGTGAACCGCGCCCGGCCCGAGCATCACAAATTGGCGGGGTTGACGGTGAAGACGTCGAACCTATGCAGCGAAATTACCCTGCCGACCGGTCCGGACCAGTACGGACGCGAGCGCACAGCGGTATGCTGCCTTGCTTCTCTAAACCTGGAGACCTGGTTCGAGTGGAAGGACCATCCGACCTTTGTCGAAGATGTTATGCGCTTCCTTGATAACGTCCTGCAAGATTTCATCGACCGTGCCCCCCGCGAGATGGACCGCGCAAAGTACTCCGCAATGCGGGAGCGGTCCGTCGGCCTCGGCGCGATGGGCTTTCACAGCTTTCTGCAATCGCAGAACGTGCCATTTGAAAGTGTTATAGCAAAAGTCTGGAACAAGCGAATGTTTCAGCACATCCGGCAGCAAGCGGATGCAGCTAGCCGCCTTCTTGCCGAGGAACGAGGGCCGTGCCCGGATGCCGGGGATTACGGCGCCATGGAGCGCTTTTCGCATAAGATCGCGATCGCGCCCACAGCGTCGATCTCCATCATCGCCGGAAATGCAAGCCCCGGCATCGAGCCGATTGCTGCCAATGTTTT
Organism: Acetobacteraceae bacterium; assembly: GCA_019237355.1. Lineage (GTDB taxonomy): Bacteria > Pseudomonadota > Alphaproteobacteria > Acetobacterales > Acetobacteraceae > JAFAHH01. The sequence continues at coordinate 3,877 of JAFAHH010000172.1, forward strand.
TCTGCAGAAGACGCTTTCCGGCAGCTTTACCGTTCGCAACCGGCACCTTCAAAGGCTGCTCGCAGCGAACCACGCCGATACGGAGGAGGTCTGGAGCTCGATCACCCTCCGCCAGGGCAGCGTGCAACATCTCGATTTCCTAACCGAGCAGGAGAAGGCCGTTTTCAAAACGGCGTTCGAGCTGGATCAACGCTGGGTCGTAGAGCATGCGGCGGACCGAGCGCCCTTCATCTGCCAAAGCCAGTCGGTGAACCTGTTTTTGCGCGCGAATGTACATAAGCGGGATCTGCATCAGATCCACATGATGGCTTGGCGAAAGGGTCTCAAGTCGCTTTATTACTGCCGGTCGCTTTCTATCCAGCGCGCTGACATCGTGAGCGAAGCGATGCGTCCGGACGCAATCGCAGTGGTAGCTGCAGATCTTGAACCTCTATTGACCGGAGTAAAGACCGCGCCGGCCGCTCGTTACGAAGACTGTCTCGTGTGTCAGTAAGCCATTTTCCAAGAGAATTAACATCGCTAGTAATTCACCGAATACGAGCACCTCTCGCCCTGTGCTGATTGAGCTCAGACAAGCTTGAATGTGACCGGAACGGAGGTTTTTTGCGTTTCCGGATTGCCATCTTTGTGCGCTACGGCGTCGGGGTTTTGATCACGGCCCTCGTGGAGCGTCGGACGATTCTCGGAGCCCCGGAACAGCATATCGACCTGCGACAAGGACAGGATTACGGGTGGCATGAGATCGGCGCAAGCTCCATTACGTTACGGTCCGGGAGCGGCATGATTACCGAGGAGGTGAAGCGGACAATGTGACGATCGTCATAGAAGCATCCCGTTTGGAAACCCGCCGAAAAACCTTCCCAGCAATCGCTTACCAGCACCAACCTTTCTCCGATCAATGCAGCTCGCTCCCATCCATGGCTGTTCAGTTTCATGAATGAACGCCGCTTCGGAGGCACCCAGCCACCAGGGTATCAATTGCGCGTATACAGTCGCTATCCTAACAGAGGAGAAGGCATGTGGGCCTATGTCGCGCTTGCGGGTGCTGCTGGCGCTCTGCTGCCGCTTCAGGCCGCGATCAACGCCAGGCTCGCTCGCCTGGTCGGCTCGCCGCTGTGGGCAGCGGCCATCTCGGGCCTGGTACTCACGGTTGTCCTAACCCTGATCGCGGCTGCCTCGATGCGCGCGGGACCGCGGGTATACAGCCTGACCGGTTCGCCGTGGTGGGCTTGGACTGGCGGGCTATGCGGCGCAGTCGTGCTTTCGGCCACCACTATGGCCGCGCCCCGCCTCGGTGCCGCGAGCATGATCGCGCTCGTGATGGCCGGGCAGGTGCTGTGTTCGCTGCTCCTCGATACCGGCGGGCTGCTCGGCCTGCCCGTGCTGCCGTTGAGTGCCAAGCGTCTCGCCGCCGCGGCGTTACTGCTCGCCGGTGCAGCGCTGATGCGATGAGGTGGGTCTACGTTGCATATCGCAATCAACGCCAACCAGCTCGGAGCCCGCGGGGCGCGTGGTGACGGTTCAAGACGCGCGCTTGACGCTACTGCGCGTGCTCGATGCGCTCGAGGAAACCGAGGTAATGTTCAGGTAACCCATGCGCTCGCGCGCCTTCGCGCACCAGGGTGATGTACCGCAGGGAGGGATTGCCATCGCGCTGTTTGCCTTGCGCGATGTAGGTCACCGCCTCAACGAGATTGCCCGCAGCATCCTCCGCGTTCAGCCATAACGGCCGGTAACGCCACCAGGGAACGCCCTCCGTGGCATCCAGCCGGACAAGGTCGCGGCGCGTGATTTTATACAACACGCCCCATACTTCCTCCTTCGGATCGGGGAAGAGATTGGCGGGCGCGGCGCGCCCTCTCGGCCGTCCTTCGAGATTAAAGCGGAGCCGATACCCCTTCACCCGGCCCACCCGCCATTCGATTGGGCGCATGCCGCGCCGCTCGCGAAAGGCTTTGTCATTCATGTTGGCCCCATACGCGAAGTACCACACGGGCGCGCTCGGCGGTCCTACGAGACGCATACCGTGGAGGCGATAGAGGCACCAGGAGAGGGTCCAGGACCGGGCGATCAGTCCGGCCAGCTTGAGGAAAATTCGAACCATCGCCCCGCCTGGTTTGCCCCGTCTGGTTTGTATGCGCTTACCTATTCATCGATCGTCGGCCGGCCGGTCACATGACGCCAATGATGCCATAGCAGGCGAGCAGCTAGTCCTCGGCCGGGCCGCCATGTCTCGGCGAGGGCCCGCAACGCCCGTGGATCGGGCCGGGTGGAAAGCCGCTTCAGGTGTGCGGCCGAAGCGGCGAGCGCAAGATCGCCCGCCGGGAATACATCGTGCCGCCCCAAAGCGAAGAGCAGGTAGATTTCGGCGGTCCAGCGGCCCAGTCCTCGTACCGACGAGATTGCGGCAATCGCGTCGTCGTCGTCCATGAGGGGGATGGCTTCAGGGTCAAGTGCCCGCGTGAACACCGCTTCGGCCAGCGCACGCGCATGCGCGATCTTCGGGCGCGATAACCCCGCTGCGCGCAGGGCTTCGTCGGGTAAGGCCAGCAGACCCTCCGGCTCCAAAACTCCCGGCAAAGCGGTGACGCGTCCCCAAATGGCGGCCGCCGCCCGGTTGCT